>CAZBFD010000105.1:0-6274 GCA_964491055.1 uncultured Eubacterium sp. | reverse complement strand
CCCAATCACGCCGGCGTCACGGTCAGCTATAATTTCTCGATCACACGGAGCTTGGCGCTCCTCGATCTCGGATTCTGCTCGATCTCCTCTTCTGACGGGAGTATCGGCTTCTTCGTGATCTTCTTTACATCTCCTACCCTGCCGCACACGCACACCGGGAATTCCGGAGGACATATGCAGGGGTTCACCCTTTTGCTGAACTTCTCTTTGACGATCCGGTCCTCCAGCGAGTGGAATGTTATTATGCAAAGCCTTCCACCCGGGGCGAGCACGTCGCAGAAGTCATCCACAGCTGCTCTTATCTGGCCTAGCTCGTCGTTAACCTCTATCCTTATCGCCTGGAACGTGCGCTTTGCCGGATGCGGGCCGTCACGCCTTGCCTTTGCAGGTATGGCAGCCTTTATGATGTCCACGAGCTCGCCTGTGCTCTCGATCGGCTTCGACTTCCTCGCGTCACATATGAATTCGGCTATCCGCTTCGCCCAGCGTTCCTCGCCATACTCCGATATCACCCTGGTAATATCGTCTTTGTCGTACCCGTTTACCACATCGTATGCGGTAAGGCCGCCTGTCTGGTCCATTCTCATGTCCAGCGGGGCGTCCTGCATATATGAAAACCCCCTTTTCACATTGTCAAGCTGGTACGACGAAACTCCCAGGTCAAGCAACGCTCCGTCGATTTTTTCAAGCCCCTGATCGCGGAGGATCGCCTTGATGTCGGCGTAATCGTCCTGGACAAGTATCCTTCTGCAGGACTGTCCCTCGAGCCTGTCCCTGCTCGCGGACAGAGCATCCCTGTCACGGTCTATGCCGATCAGAGTACCTCGTTCGGACAGCTTCTCACATATCCGGAGAGCATGTCCGCCCCCACCGATAGTACCGTCAACGTAGATCCCGTCCGGCTTTATCGCCAGATTTTCAATGCACTCATCCAGAAGTACAGGTATGTGTTGAAATGGTTCTGTCATTTTCGGCTAGAAATTGTATTTCTCAAGTGCGCCTGCAAGTTCCTCGGTGCTGAGCCTTATATCCTTGCCCGGCGACTCCCAGAGTTCCTTGCTCCAGATCTCGATCTTCTTCATGGCGCCTACCGTCACGAGGTCTTTCCTGATCTGTGCATATTCGATAAGTGGAGCCGGGATCACGATGCGTCCCTGCTTGTCGAATTCGCATTCTACAGCGGATCCGAAGAAGCTTCTTATGAACGCACGGATCTCTGGATCGGATTCAGGGAGCTCAGATATCTTCGCCATCTGCTTCTCCCAGTCGTCTATCGTGTAAATATACAGGCACGTGTCGAGACCTTTCGTGAGGACGCATCTGCCTCCGAGACAGTCTCTGTGCTTCGACGGGACGATCACCCTGTTCTTGGCGTCTATTGAATTGTAATAGGTCCCCATGAACATAGGATCCGTTCCTCCACTTTTCCTTGAAACACCGGCAAAACCATGATGTCAGTGTTCACTCATACCTTTACGTCACCATATTACACCACTGTCCACCACTTTTCAACAAAATCTACCCTTTTTATGGGCACCCTCTCCACACATAATTCAAAAAATTTCTTAAAAAACACTAAAAAACAGGAAAACCACAATATGTAGTAGTTTTCCTGTTTTATACAACTATATATGTATCAGAAACTATATCCTGTACTTTTATTTATTTCCCGGCTTTTTGGCTTTCTTAAGATTTACACCGGCCAGATTGAGCACCAGCAGAACCAGCACTATCGCAGCGATTATTCCGATCAGAGCCACGATCCCGAGCATCACCAGAGTGCCGAATTCACCCTTGTAAACGTGCGAAAAGGCTTTGCTCTCGTCGTAGTCCATGCGGCCGTCCGGCTCCTTGTATGTTGCCGGTATCCCTGCCTCGGTGAACGTCGAGAGATATTCCGCCGCGGCGACCCATGTCTTAAGCGGCTTCTCCTTGTCGGACGACCTGTTCATCTCGCTGAACTGAAGCGTCTGGACTCCATTTTCATCCTTCGGGATAACGACAAGGTCCGAGCCTGCCTCAAGGCCCATGTCAGGTATGATCGCCGCTGTCTCGCGGTCTGTCACGATCCTGTATATTGTGTCGTCCTTAAGGTCAATCTGGCTTCCTGTTGCGTCTTCCAGCGTCGTTATGTCATAAATGCGGCTCTCTTTGAACCTGTGCGGATTGTACTTATACATGAGGCCGCTGAAAGTGAGACGCGCCGGGCCGTTCTCTGATGATACCGCAGAAAGCTCGGTAAGCTTTCTCAGGTCTTCACCTGTCAGGTAGAACGAAACTAGCGACTGTCCCTTTGTCCCGTCTTCCGATTTCCCTACACACATCATGTCATAAACGGCGTCTGCGGTGAGCTTGCCCTCGGCGATACCCGTGACCGCTGAAGCTTCCGAAGCTACGCCGATGAGATTCCCCTTCGGGATCTTGGCGTCTTCCGTCGCAGCGTATCTATACGCATCCGCTATGAGCTCGCAGAGCGGCGCATCGTTCTTCACCACACCACTTTCCGAAGGATACATGATCTCGAAGAAGCTGTCGCAGAGCACCTGCCCTGATGCGTAGCCGTATGCGGCAAAGTAGTCCCCAGCGGCGGCCTTCGCAGCCTTCGCAAGCACTTTCTTGACTTCTTTGTTTTCCTTGTATTTACTCAGGTCTACAGTTCTGTATCCGCTGTATTTATATGCGTTGTTTTCTATTACATACTCTATCCTGCCGGCCTTCCCGCTCCCCGCGGCAAGTGAATAGATCCTCGTGTCTCCGACTTTCACCGGCTTCTCGAGCTCAGTCGTGCTCCCGCAGCTTATGATTATGTCGACGTCCGGCACCTGTTTGGCGATCTTCTTCTCGAGCTTTTTCTCAGTGTCTTCTGCTCCAAGGCCGCTCGAGCAGAAACAGACTATCATGTCCGCTTCCTCGTCCTTCTTTATCTCGTTTACGAGTTTCTTCACAGTCTTTACTGTGTCTGCATGCCGGAGCTGCTCAGGTGCTGCAGCATCAAAAGCCTGTTTGCTGACGACGCTTATCACAGCGATCTCGGTCCTGTACTTGTTCAGGTCAAGATAGTCGTTCACGCCGTACTTCTTGTATGCTGCTTCAAGCTCGTTCGTGCCCGCTATGTTTGCCGTCGTTATATACGGAAGAGTATTACCCGACTTGGATGCCTTGTTCAGCATCGCCGTAAGGTTTCTTCCGCCCTGCGAAACTTCAGATGATCCGAATCCGGCTATGTCGTACCCGGCCTTCCCCATCGCCGCGACGCCGGGGTAGAACTGTGCGAACACAGAAGAATACGGAGTCCCAGCAGAATAATTCCCGGCGTCGATCATGAACGACCTCGGATAATGGCCGCTCTCCTCCTTAAAATACGTCGCTGCCCTTGCGTAAAGGCTCATGTCCTGCTCCATGTCCGACGTGAAGTTTATGCTTACCGTGTTCTTGTCAGTCTCCTTCTCGTTACCCTTGCTGTCCTTATATGTATCCGGAGCATTAGCGATGTTCGCATCCCTGAGGCTCTTCTTGTGCTTAGTCGTTCCCCTGTTCGGCTGGTCAGCAAACACCGCCGAAAACGAGCTGAGCACCATCACGGCCGAAAGCAGTATGACAAGAGCACGCTCAATTTTACTGTGATTCATTTCCATTCCCCTTTATATATTCTCTATTAAAGTTGTCAAAAAGAACCGTCCCCATTGACAACTTTATCCTTTTACCGTGCGCAGGCCGAATACTGCCTCCACGTTTGTTTTTCCGCCGGTCTCTGTCCGGAATACGGCAAGCTCGTCGGCTGCCCTGTCACCATACTTTGGTATAAGCAGGGCGTCATGGTTTTGATCGGAGCCATCATCTCCGCTGCCGGCCGGGACCCCGCGCATCATCATGATATCGCTCCCGCATTTTGCCTCGGACCTGAACCTTATGTTGAACGAGGTGATCTCTTTCCCGAGGATGCCGTCGATCTGGTTCCAGAGTATGTTGGCGTACTGCGTGTTGTTCATGTGCATATTCATGTCGCACTCGCTCAGCATGACATGATGGACGCCGCAGCCTTCGAACCCGAGGTCCTTCGGCAGCCTGAACTTCTCATTTATGTTAAGCTCGGGCTTGTCGCCGCTCTCGTAGTTGGAGAGATCGATCTCCTTCGTTTTATATATGTGTCCGTCCTCGGTGTCGACGACCGCCCAGTCGCCGGTCGCCCTCGCGACGCAGCGTCCGTTCCGCACGACTTCATAAGCCCTGAAGAACGTCGCTCCACGCTCGCCCGCGGTCCAGGTCCTCGTCTCTATGTCGTCAAACTGGTGGATCTGCTCATAGATCTCCAGCGAGAACCTCGTTATTATAAACGATTTCCTGTCCCAGAACAGCTCAAAGTACGACGGCTTCCTGGCATTCATCTGCCCGTTAGCCGTCTCCTGGATACACTTGATCAGCTCCGTCGGCTTGATATTATTATTGACGTCCACATCCATACATCCGATGTGGTGCTCCATAGAATAGTACATTACAGCACAGCTTTCCTCAATATCAAAATCTCATCTGCTCACGCCGTGCCCCGCCTAAGCCGCATACATGAACGAGCAGATCCGATAAAACTCCTATGTATAATACTACCACAAACAGCCGATGCTCCCAGTGATAAAATTGTGAATTTTCCTTAGCCGAATTTTACTATTTTTCATTTGCATGCACTGCTCTTATATGTTATATTAGTTAATGACTTTGACAAAGAGCCGGTTAATTTAATAGAAATCAGATAACTTTGACACGGAGGGTTGACCGAGTGGCTAAGGAGCTCGCCTGGAAAGCGAGTAAGGTGTAACAGCCCCGCGGGTTCGAGTCCCGTGCCCTCCGCCAAGCACAAAAGACAGGCTTAATGCCTGTCTTTTTGTGCTTATCGAAAGATCAACGGCACGGGACGAGAACCCGAAAGGGCCGGAGCGTAGCTCAGAAGTCCGGTGAACTTCTGAGCAGCGACGGGTTCAAGCCGACCGTGCGGGGAGGCGCAGAACGGCAGATTCGCTGAAAGCGAATCTGTGAAGTCCCGTGCCCTCCGCCATAATGCAGCAAACAATAACCAATTCAGAAGTTGTCGAGGTGTTACATTGCCTGCAGGAGTAACTGTTTCCCGAAACGATTGGCTTTTGATGCAGGATATCCGTGATAGGCAATGAAACCCTGGCAGAACACTCCATTCCATTGCCTTTGAGAGTACTTGCTATGTGAACCGATTGTCTTTTGATACATAAAGCCCGTGAAAGGCAATGAACTCAAATCGTCGCCATTGCAGTTCAAATCATTTCTCACGGCGATCAATCACACCTATGTCCACTATGATTGGCGACAGGGATCAACATCAGGGTCATCACTATACATAACGACATCAATGTCTTTTGTTTTCGCGTATTCAATCGTTTCCTTGGTGCCGCCCTTTGCACCACTATAAACAGCAATGAGCCGAGAAGCATGGTCTACCATATAGCGATCTCTTTGAGTAAATGCTTTCTTGCCAGCCTCATTTGAAACAAATACAACCTCATCTGCTTCAGACAAAACATGATTATATTTTTCTTTCCAATCATCAGGCCAGTCATTTTCCATCCCTTTAAACGCACTTGCGGCAACTAGCCGGATATCTACTCCTTTACTTTTAACACTCAGTACAGCTTCAGCAGCCCAAAGATCTACGCCGCGCTGCACACCAGACATAAATATCGTGTACCCGTCATTGACGGCCTGCCATACCATGTCCTCAAGCCAAGTAGTAACGTGACTTTCTTCATATTCCAGCTTTTCCGGCCTATGACCTGTGAACGCACAGACATGCTTTTTGTCAATAGTCCCCATTCGATTCACCTCACAAACAATTATACATTATTAAATAATGGATCCAAGTATTTAAGTATCAATCAAAATGATGAGCAAAACCCGATCTGTCGTTTTACCGATTTCGCCGATATGACCGGCATATCGATATCCTCAGCACGAATCGTCATAACATCATTTCTGCTTATATGATCAAAATCCATTGTAAGCAGTCTGTTGGCCTGTGCCATTTTTGCCTTCTCTATCACATTGCGGACATACCGGCCGTTACCGAAGTCGCTTTCTTTTCTTGCAGCATTAAAGATTCCACAAAGTTTCCCGTTAGCTTCTTCTGTAAGTTTGAGTCCTTTCTTTTTTGCGATTAGCTTTGCAATATCACAGAGTTCATCAGTATCGTAATCTGCAAAAGGAACATGGTAGGCGATCCTGGAACGGAGTCCCGGATTTTTCTCCAGGAATC
>CAZBFD010000104.1:0-6282 GCA_964491055.1 uncultured Eubacterium sp. | reverse complement strand
ACGATACACGTCAGCCTGCAGTCCAAGAAGATCGTCAATCTGTTCTACGGGACCAAGGAGGACGCGCAGAAGGAAGGTGCTGAGCTGATCGAGCCTACGGAAGACACGATCAAATATGATGACGGGACAGAAGTCGTCGTATATGGCTTTGATGTACCGGTACCTGCATTGGACGAGGAGTTCGACGTATCACTTCTCGGGACGCATGGAAACTGGTACACGCATAAGGTCGTGGTATCTGATCCTGTACCCGGAGACGACATACACGCCGGGACGGATATGGATCTGGATGACGGCGAGTATGAGGCAGATCTCACACTGGAGGGCGGTACGGGCAGAGCCTCGATCGACACGCCCGCAAAGCTCGTTGTGAAGGACGGCGAAGCGACGCTTACCGTTACCTGGTCGAGCCCGTATTACGATTATATGCTTGTGAACGATGAGAAATATCTTCCGGTCAACGAGGAAGGTAATTCGACATTCGAGATACCTGTGACAAAGCTGAATGAGCCGTTCACGGTGATCGGAGATTCAACGGCTATGAGCGAGCCGCACGAGATCGAATACAAGATAACCTGTTCAGTAAAGCAATAGTATAAGTTAATGTGACGGAGCATTGGCGTCGTGCCGGTGCTCCTTTACCCGTTTGTAAGAGAGTATAGCTTACAGGTTTTGTTAAAAGGAGGAAAAAATGAGCGAAAAAGGTATATTCTACGGAGTGAGCATCGGCCCCGGCGATCCTGAGCTGATGACGATCAAGGCAGTTAAATGTATCGAGAAGTGCAACATCATAGCTACCCCGCAGACACATTCAGGCGAGATGCTCGCTCTGAGCATCGCAGAGCAGTCAGTCGACATGAAGGACAAGACTATAGTTCCTCTGTACTTTGAGATGCAGCGAGACCCGGTTAAGATGCATGCCGCTCACGAGAGGGACGCTGACGCAGTGGAGAAATACCTGGCGGAGGGCAAGGACGTAGCGATGCTGAACCTGGGCGACGCCACAGTTTACGGCACATACTGCTACATCATGGACATCCTGAAGGACCGCGGGTATGAATGCGTTACGATAGCAGGAGTCACGAGCTTCTGCGCGATCTCCAGCGCTCTGAACATCAGCCTGACCGAGCTGAATGATCCTCTGATCATAGTTCCGGGCCATGTCGCTGAGGACGTGATGGACATCCGCGGAGTGAAGGTCATCATGAAGTCGTATAAGGACCTTCCGGAAGTGTACGAGCAGCTTAAGAAGCACCATATGCTAGAGACGAGCGCCATGATCTGTAACTGCGGGCTTCCGGACGAGATCATATACAGAGATCTGTCCAAATACACCCCAGGCGTGGACAAGACAGGATACTTTGCGACGATCATCGCAAAAGAAAATAAAGAGTACACCGAAGAAGGCAAAGAAGAGTAAGGCTTAAGGAGAGACATATATGCATTGCATAAGTGTTACGTACAGGACCGCTCCGGTCGACGTAAGAGAGAAGTTCGCATGGTCCAACAGAGCGATCGACCAGCTGCAGAATGAGGATATCGTGAAGAACTCCGAGTACGGCATGGTGGTTCTGTCCACATGCAACAGGAGTGAGATCTACTTCTCGTCCGACATCGGGATGGACACGATGGAGCGCCTGATCAAGGAGTACAGAGAGATCGACGACGATACGTTCGATCAGTATACGGTCGAGTATAAAGATGAAGACGCCGCGAAGCATCTGTTCGAGGTGACGAGCGGCATGGATTCGATGGTGCTCGGCGAGGATGAGATACAGCGCCAGGTGAAGGACGCATATCAGTTCGCGCACGAGCTCGGCACGACCGGCCTTGAGATGAATATGCTCTTTCAGGGTGCTCTCCGGTGCTCACGGACTATCAAAGCGAGCACGGACATCAAATACCTCCCGGTATCGATGGGAACTCTTACCGCGAATTACGCGGCTGAATTCGCAAAAAAGCTCGGAAGACGAGCTACCGCGCTTGTGATCGGAGCGACCGGAAAGATCGGGAGTGTGGTAGTGAAGGATATGATCGACCTTGACTGCTTTGATATCTACTGTGCCATGAGACAGCATCACGTCGACTTCGGCGACGACGATCTGAACGGCAAGGTCACAGAGATCAATTACGACGACAGATACAGCATCATGAACGATGCGGATATAGTGATCAGTGCGACCAGGAGCCCTCACTGCGTGATAAAGAAGGACAGTGTCGAGGCCAATATAGACGACCATAAGGAGCGCCTCATGATAGATCTCGCGATTCCGAGAGACATCGAGCCTGAAGTCGCGGAGATCGAAGGCGTACAGCTGTATGACGTCGACTTCATCAAAAACATGGCAGAGGAGAACAACCGCAGGAAGGCTGAGCTCCGTGAAGACATGGAAAAAACCATCGATAAAATATTTAAGGAAGTCAAAGCCGATATCGGCTTCAGCCTCCTGATGGAGGAGAAGAAGGAAATCCTTGCTGAGGAGCCTGACCTGAAAAAGACGATCTTCGGTATGAAGGCCACGCATTCTCTGGACGACATGAGGCGTACAATAGAGATAAGAGAGTTTTCCAGAAGACATGGCTACACGGAAGAGGCGTCAGGCAGCAGATATTTTCCGTTCATGATTGATCTTACCGGCAAGAAAGTGCTTGTGGTCGGGGCTGGTACCGCGGCGAAATATAAAGTCCGGTCATTTGTGGAGGCAGGAGCTGACCTCACAGTAAAGGCGCTGGCGGTATCTCCTGAAGTCGCAGAGTACGCTGACAGCGCAACGATCATAAAAGAAGTTTACCAGGATGGAGAAGCTGGTAAATATGATATAGTTGTCGCGGCAACAAGCAATAGCTCAGTAAACAGTAGGATCGTAAGAGATGCAAAAAAAGCGGGACGCCTCGTATGCTCGGCCGAGAAGCCAGACGACGGCGACTTCATATTCCCGGCGATAATCAGGAAGAAAGACTACTCCGTCGCCGTGTCGACAGACGGAAAAGACCCCCACGCTGCAAAGCTCCTGAAAGAGAAGATCGCGGACGGACTCGCGGACGAGCTTGCCGATATGGTAGAAGTACGAGACAAGCGATAGCTCCCAAAGTGAACAGGAGAGTTTGGGTGCATTTGCTCCAAAAGTGAACAGGACAGAATTGGAGCATGACATGATGCCAGTTGCTCCAAAAGTGTCCTGGACAGAATTGGAGCATGACATGATGCCAGTTGCTCCAAAAGTGTCCTGGACAGAATTGGAGCATGCATGATGCGTTATATAAATGACAGGAAGGTAGCTGAATGGATGATAAAAAGACGGTAATACGTGTCGGATCGCGGGAGAGTCTTCTCGCTCAGGCACAGACCGACATGGTCATAGCGGAGCTGAACGGACTCGGATATGAGTGCGAGAAGGTTTTGTTCAAGACGACCGGAGACAAGATGCTCGACAGGCCGCTCCGTGACTTCGGCGGGAAAGCAGTGTTCGTGACGGAGATAGAGGACTCGATCCTGGCGGACGAGATCGACATTGCCGTTCACAGCTCCAAGGACATGCCGGGTGAGCTGGCCGACGGGTTGTGTGTAGCGGCGTGCTTCCCGAGAGAGGACGTGCATGACGTGCTCGTGACCAGGAAGGGCACGGACAAAGCAAGCATACGCGTGCTCGGGACGAGCAGCCTGAGGAGGCAGTGCCAGGTCAGCAGATATCTCAAGGACGTGGAAGTGAAAGACCTTCGCGGTAACGTGCCGACGAGGATCAGAAAGCTGAAAGAGGGCGAATACGACGCGATAATCCTCGCGGCGGCAGGCCTCAGAAGGCTCGGCATCGACAGCGACCCTGAACTCGAATACGAGTACATCGACGTTGAGGATTCACTTCCGGCAGCAGGCCAGGGCATTATCGCGATCGAGTGCCGCGAGAGCGGTGAGATCAGAGACATCGTGAGCAGACTCAACCGTAAAGACGACATGACACGGCTCATGACAGAGAGAGCGTTCATGAGGGCTATCGGCGCCGACTGCCACGACGCAGTCGCAGCCTACTCCGAGCTGTCAGACGGACAGATAAGTTTAAGAACGATGAAATACATAGACGGAGAATGCGTGTACATTAGCGCGTCAGCCCCGGAAGACAAAGGGCTCCAGCTCGCGAAAAGCCTCGGCGAAAAGATGCTCGAGGAAGAATCACGCTACGATTAGAATGCACCCAAAGCGAACAGGAGACTTTGGGTGCAAAAGCACCCAAACTCTCCTGTTCCGAATGGGTGCTTAGGAGGGATAAATGAGTAAGGTATATCTTATCGGCGCAGGCCCGGGGGATCCGGACCTGGTCACGCTCAAGGCGCTCAAGCTTGTCAGGGAGGCGGACGCGATCATATATGACAGTCTGATCCCGCATGAGATACTGGATGAGGCGCGGAAGGATGCGGAGCTCATCGATGTGGGCAAGCGCATGGGTAAAGAGTATAAGCCGCAGGAATGGATAAATGAGCTTATCATTGAGACTGCGGGCAAATATGACAAGGTCGTCAGGCTGAAGGGCGGGGACCCGTTCGTTTTCGGGCGAGGCGGCGAGGAAGCTATCGCGCTCGATGAGGCCGACATTGCCTATGAGGTGATCCCCGGAGTGACGTCTGCGGTATCTGTCCCTGAGCATGCGGGGATCCCTGTGACACACAGAAAGGAAGCGAGAAGCTTTACCGTCATCACGGGTCATACTGCCGCGGGAAGCGAGATCGACTACAGTGCATATGCCGGCATCAACGGCACGCTGGTATTCCTTATGGGACTGAATAACATCCCGAATATCAGAGACGGCCTTATCAGAGGCGGCATGAGTCCCGACAAGCCGGCCGCGGTGATCTCCTCCGGCTTTGCCATCAATGAGAAGACAGTGAGAGGAAAGCTGTCGGACATTGAAGACAAGGTGAAAGAGGCGGGACTTGTATCTCCTGCGATCATCGTTGTCGGCGAGGTAACGGAACACGACTTCTCAGGCCGTAAAGGCACTCCGGCGAAGATCGGAGTCGTCGGCACCGACGCTTTCGCCGGCCGCATGGCAGAGAGACTCGAGCAGCTTGGCGTTGATGCAGTCGTGAAGCAGGCTGTAAGGGTAAAGCTGAAGATAGAGGAAGAAGGACGCAGAGCACTGAAAGAGGCTCTGAATAATATAGAAGAATACGGATATGTGCTCTTTGCGAGCCAGAACGCCATAGACATGTTCTTTGACGCGGCCGATGAAGAGGCGATCGACAGAAGACGCTTCGCCGGTCTCAAGATGGCTGTCGTCGGAGGGTCGACGGGCAAGTGG
Source organism: uncultured Eubacterium sp. (assembly GCA_964491055.1). Classification (GTDB taxonomy): domain Bacteria; phylum Bacillota; class Clostridia; order Peptostreptococcales; family Anaerovoracaceae; genus Aminicella. The sequence continues at coordinate 988 of CAZBFD010000104.1, read as the reverse complement.
CTGAGAAAGTACGGCTACGACGCCGACATCGTGCCGGAGGAGTACACTGTAGAAGCGCTCGCCGGACAAATGGCAGAAGAGCTTGTGGCTGAAGCTGCGAAGTCCGGAGCCATGAATAAAGTTCTCGCTATACGTGCGGTGAAGGGTAACGAGATACTCTACAAAGTGTTCGACGAGAGAAAGATACCTTACGATAAGGTGATGCTGTACGATTCAGCGGGAGAGCAGGTCATGACCGCGGGCGAGATCGCAAGCCTCGACTGGCTCATCTTCGGGAGCGGTTCGGGCGTCGACGTGTTCTTCAGCGAGATGGAGAAGATGGGTATAACGGGCGTGAAGTTCGCCTGCATCGGAGGCCCGACAGCCGACGCACTCGCCAGGCATGGATACGGAGCGTCGATTTCCGCAGAGAAGCACACAGCAGCAGAGCTCGCAAAGCTCGTAGCAGAACAGATATGATCACGATCCGGACCTGAACAGGTACCGGACCGGAGCAGAAGATAATTATTACAGTATTTATAATATCGACGAAGAAAGGAATGAAAGCCATGATCACAAGACAGAGAAGGTTAAGGTCAAGTGAGGCGATAAGACGCCTCGTGAGAGAGACAAGGTTATCAGTTGATGAGCTGATATACCCGATTTTTGTTGTAGAGGGTGAAAACATAAAGAACCCTATCGATTCCATGCCGGGCATCTATCAGTATTCGATCGACAGGATCGACGAGGAGCTCGACAGAGTGGTCGAGAGCGGAGTCAGATGGATCCTGATCTTTGGAGTTCCGGCACACAAGGATGAAGTCGGGAGCGAAGCATATAACGAGCAGGGCATCACACAGCGCGCCATCCGCCACATCAAGGAGCATGCTCCAGAGCTCATGGTGGTGGCAGACGTATGCCTGTGCGAATATACATCGCACGGCCACTGCGGGCTGATCAAAGACGGTATCATCCTCAACGACGAGACTTTGCCGCTGCTGGCTAAAGC
>CAZBFD010000103.1:0-6310 GCA_964491055.1 uncultured Eubacterium sp. | reverse complement strand
AAAAAGCTGACGATATGGGAGGCTACGTAGATCAGGACATAAACGACGAGGAGTATATGGCGAATCTCCGCGAGAGAGTTGACCTGGCGCTGGATGAGATCAGGAACATCCTCGCTATGGATGGCGGCGGGATCGACCTTGTGGAGATAACAGATGACATGACCGCGAAGGTGAGGCTCATGGGCCACTGCGCGGGGTGTATGGGCGCAAGGATGACCATGAGCGGCATCGTCGAATCGATACTTCAGGATGAAGTGCCTGAGATCAAGGCTGTGGAAGCGATCGACTGAAGACAGCAGAAGAATTGAAGGGAATTGACTTGGAACACAATGCAACAGGGGAATACCCCCGCGATGAAATAGAAAAGTATATCGATGGAAATGCAGATGAGGCGATTCAGACCCTGAAGAGCCTCATTTCCATAAAGAGCGTTGGCGGAGAAGCTGTCAGGGAACATGTCCCTGACGGCGGGCCTGATGATCTTGAAGTTTATCCGTTCGGCAGGGGCGTGCAGGATGTTTTCCTGAGCGCGCTCTCGAAAGGCGGGGAACTGGGTTTTGATGTGTGTAATGTAGACAACTACGGCGGGCACATCGAATGGAAAGGCATAAAGCCTGCGGAGAATGAAGAGGAGACCGGAGACAGTGCCGGAGGTCCGGCGGATGAGACACTTGGGATACTCGCACATCTCGACACCGTCCCGGAAGGTGAAGGCTGGGAACACGGTCCGTTTTCCGGCGATATCGAAGACGGCTGGATCTGGGGCCGCGGCAGCATGGATGATAAGGGCCCGTTCGTCTCTGTGCTTTATGCGATGAAGTCGCTTAAGGATGCGGGATACGTCCCGGCGAAGAACGTACGGCTCATCGTAGGCCTCGATGAAGAGACCAACTGGATCGGCATGGACCACTACTTCGGAAAGATGCCGAAGCCGGACTTCGGGTTCACGCCGGACGCGGACTTTCCGGTGCTTAACGGCGAAAAGGGCATCCTGTGCTTTAAGATCGCGGCCAAGCTTAAGCGGGACACTGTAAAGGGGCTCGAGCTCCGGAAACTCTCGGGCGGAACGGCAGCGAACATGGTGCCTGCAGCTGCCAGGGCTGTAATCCACGACCAGGATTCTGCAGTCTATGACCGTATCCGCGATATGGCTGATAATTATGAGATGACGACCGGTCACGGGATCGGGATACATAAGATGGGGAAGTCGCTCGAGATCACCGCAAAGGGGAAAGCGGCCCACGGGTCGATGCCTGAACAGGGGCTGAACGCTGTGTCGGTCCTGATCGGGTTCCTCGGGCAGCTGAATTTTGTAAACGAGGATCTCTGCAGGTTCTTTGACTTCTATAATGACTGCATAGGACTCACGACAGACGGGTCCAGGCTTGGCTGTGCTATGGCAGACGAGCAGTCCGGAGCTCTAACACTGAACCCGGGAGTGCTCGAGTATGACGGGCAGGTAGTCAGCGTGATCTGCGATGTACGCTATCCGGTGACGAAGACTGCGGACGATGTGTACGACAGCATAATGCCGGCTGTCGACAGGTACAGCCTCGGCGTTCTTAAGCTTAACGACATGCCGCCGCTATATCACGATCCAGACAGTCCGATGATCAAAACCTTCCTGGACTGTTACCGGTCTGCGACCGGCGATCTGGAAAGCAAGCCGATCGTAATAGGCGGCGGGACATATGCAAGGACATGCGACAACTGCGTTGCGTTCGGTGCGATGTTCCCGGACACGCCGCAGCTTGAGCACCAGCCGAACGAGAGGCTGTCGCTGGACAGATTCAGGCAGCTTATCGGGATCTATGCTGAGGCGATATACAAGCTGACACAGCCGGGTTTCCATTTCAGCGGAGACGAGAACTGATAGATCATGGTGTACATGCACCATTTATACCATAGATGCGTGAGATTCTGATAAAAAATGAAGAGGAGACGCGGGCGTTCGGACTTGCGCTTGCCGATGAGCTCGAGCCGAATGACGTGCTGGCGCTGATCGGCGACCTTGGCGTGGGGAAAACGTCTCTGACCAAATATATAGCGGAGGGACTCGGCGTGACGGAAGCCGTGACGAGCCCTACTTTTACTATTGTCGCGGAGCACCACTCGGGCAGGATGCCTTTATATCATTTTGACGTTTACAGGCTGGACAGCGGTAAAGACATGCTCGATATCGGGTGCGACGAATATTTTGACGGCGGCGGAGTGTCGGTGATTGAGTGGGCTGACAAAGTCGCTGAGATCCTGCCGGACAGGACAAAGTGCATCTTCATGGATTACGGTGAAGGAGAGGAGCGCGTGTACAGATGTACATTCTAGCGATAGAGACAACGGGGCCTGTCGGCTCGGTCGCGGTGATAGATGCGGATAAGAAATGCGCCGCCGCCTCTTCCGGGCAGGAGATGCCGGAGGAGAGTGCTGCTTTTGATAAAGAAGAACGCGTTCCGGTGAAGATCACGACGCAGACGATGAGCCACCTTAAGAACCTTATACCTATGGCTGCCGAGCTCCTTGAAAAGGAGCATATCGGTAAGGATGAGATATGTGCGGTCGCAGCATCAGTCGGGCCGGGCTCTTTCACAGGGATAAGAATCGGCGTTAGTACGGCCCGTGCGCTTGCGCAGGCCTGGGATGTCCCGTGCATCTCGGTGCCGACGCTTGAGCTTTTCAGAGAGAAGTGCTGTTCTGACAGTCCTGTGTGCGCTATATTCAACGCCCGCCGCGGGCAGGTGTACGGAGCCTGTTATGACGGAGCAGGGGAGGCTTTGATCGAGCCGGGGCCGTACATGCTCGCAGACATGCTCGACCGGATCGGGGAGCTTAGAATAAAGCCTGTGTTCTACGGTGACGGCGTGGATGCATATTTTGATAAAGAAGAATATCTTGACAGAGTGAGCGGATACTGTGCAGCGCCGGAGGAAGAGCGCTATCAGTCAGCGGATATGACTGCAAGGTATGCCCGCGAAGTCTGGCAGGAGCATGAGGCGGGTACATGCGGGCACGGCCGGGTCGTTCCATATGAGGAGCTTCTGCCGGATTACATGCGTGAGAGCGAAGCCGAGCAGAGGCTCAGGGACGGATCGCTTGAAAAGATGCGCAAAGCAAAGATGGAGAAGTTCATGAAGATGGCCGGAAAGCAGTGAAGACGAGATGGACTTTAATGAAGACGAACTGGATTTTGATATAGACGACCTGCTGATCAGGGATGCTGACGCGTTGGATGCTCACGACATCGCGGAGGTCGAGAAGAGCTGCTTCCCGAAACCATGGTCTGAGGAAACGATACGGCACGACCTGATGGAGAACGGAAAAGCGAGATACTACGTTGCCATCGACGGCGGGCACATAGTCGGATACATGTCAGTATGGGTGCTCGACTATGAAGGATACATCAACAATGTCGCGGTGATCCCCGGATTCAGGAGACGGCACGTCGCGAGCATGCTCCTCGAGGTGATGCTTGACGCGACGGAGGCTGAGGGCATAGTCAGCCATACTCTCGAAGTCAGGAGGAGCAACAAAGCCGCCCGCCGGCTTTATGAGAAATATGACTTTAAGGAGACCGCGGTGCGGTCGCACTACTACAGCGACAACGGCGAGGACGCCGTGATCATGTGGCGCATGGGAGAGCTGAAGGAAACAGGAGATCATGAAGGACGGTAGATTTCTTACATTGGGAATAGAATCCAGCTGTGACGAGACAGCGGTGAGCGTAGTCGCCGACGGGCGCAGGATGCTCTCCAACGTGATATCGTCACAGATTGCCATACACACGCTTTACGGGGGAGTTGTCCCGGAGATCGCGTCGCGTCATCATCTTGAGAATGTGAACGGCGTGGTAAGTGAGGCGCTTTCCGGGGCGGGAGTTACGCTTGATGACATAGACCTGATCGGCGTAACCAACGGCCCGGGGCTGATCGGTGCTGTCGTGATCGGTGTTGCAACAGCAAAAGCTCTTTCGTTCGCGAAGGATACCCCGCTTGTTGGCGTGAACCACATGCACGGGCATGTGAGCGCGAACTATATCCAGTACCCTGAGCTTGAGCCGCCTTTTATCTCGCTTGTAGTTTCCGGCGGCCATACGCAGATCATAAAAGTGACTGACTATAACAAGTGTGAGGTGATCGGCGCGACACGTGACGACGCTGCGGGAGAAGCCTTTGATAAGGTTGCGCGCGTGATCGGGCTGGGATACCCGGGCGGTCCGAAAGTAGACCGCGCGGCGCGTGACGGAGATCCTTCCGCGATCCAGTTCAAGCGAGTATGGCTTGAAAAAGGAAGCTATGACTTCAGCTTCAGCGGCCTTAAGACACAGGCGCTGAACTATATAAACCAGGAACGTATGCAGGGACACGAGATCCCTGTTAACGATATCGCCGCATCGTACCAGGCAGCGATACTGGACGTCATAATACAGAAGTCGATCCAGGCCGTGCTTGAGTTCGGACAAGAGCCCGGCATGAGCAAAGCAGAATCAGCCCAGGCTGCAGCCGAGCTTGCTGGTGAGCTTGGTGTGAGCAAAGCCTGTAAGCCAAAGCTGGTCGTTGCCGGCGGCGTCGCAGCCAACTCAGCCCTCCGCGAGGGCTTCGCACAGGCTGCGACCGAGAACGGGATCGACCTCTATATGCCTGATCCCGTTCTCTGCACCGATAACGGAGCCATGATCGGTGCCGCCGCCTATTATAAATACAGGGCCTGCGGCCCGGATCCGCTGACACTTGACGCATACGCAGATCTGGAAATGTAATTATCGGAGGTATAATTGCCCGTTCTATCTGTAACTGACATAACTAAATCATATGGTGTTACGCCTATCCTCGATAAAGTCTCATTTCATGTAGAGGCTGGCGAGAAGATAGGCGTTATTGGCGTGAACGGAGCAGGAAAGACCACTTTGATGAACATACTGGCGGGAAAGGAGAAATCTGATTCCGGCAGCGTTTTCATTTCATCTGATACGACTATGGGATTTCTGGAACAGCAGGACCACTTTGATGATGACAGCACACTGCTGGAAGAAACTCAAAGGATATACAAAAGGTTTTCGCGTATGGAGAGCGAGCTCTCCGAGCTTTCGCAGCGTATAACGCTTGCTGCTGAAGCCGCCGGTTCGGACCACGGCACGCCGCAGGCTGGTCAGGATTATGATTCACTGCTTCGCCGGTACGGTGACCTGCAGGAAAGATACAGTCTTGAGGGTGGATTCACTTACAAGAGCGAGATGCGCGGGATTCTGAACAGTATGGCTTTTGATGAGTCATACTATAACAAGAAGATCGGCACGCTGTCCGGAGGTGAGCGTACCCGTCTTGCGCTGGCATGCCTGCTCATGGAAAAGCCTGACATTCTGCTTCTGGACGAACCGACGAACCACCTCGACATAGGAATGCTGAAATGGCTGGAGCAGTTTCTTAAAGCGTACCGGGGCGCGATCCTCATCGTTTCACACGACAGGTATTTTCTGGATCAGATAGCAGGGCGGATCTTTGAGATAGAAAACAATAAACTCAGGGTATATAACGGCAATTATACGGCTTATGCCGAAAAAAAACGCCAGATCCGCGAGGCGGACCTCCGCGCGTATAACAAGCAGCAGGACGAGATCCGCCGGCAGGAGGATATCATCCGCAGGTTCAAAGAGCGCGGTACCGAGCACCTTGCCAAGCGCGCCGCCTCCCGAGAGAAAAAGCTTGAGGCGATGGATCTTATCGAAAAGCCTGACTCTTCGCCGGGTACCCTCAGGATACAGTTCCATCAGAAATACAAAAGCGGTAATGATATATTCATCGCGGACGATCTTGCGATGTCGTTCAGATCAGTAGATCTTTTCTCGGGCGTATCTTTTGACATCAAGCGCGGTGAGCGGATATGCATAGTCGGGCAGAACGGCATCGGCAAAACGACACTTCTCCGCATACTGAAGGGAGAGCTCGACCCGACCGGCGGGTACCTGAAGCGAGGGGTCAATCTCGATATCGGATACTACGACCAGCGGCAGGAGAGGCTCGACCCGGACAACACGGTTATCGATGAGATCTATGATTCGTTCAGATTGTACAAAGAGAGTGAGATCCGGGCATTCCTGGGCCGCTTCCTTTTCCGCGGCGACAGCGTTTTCACAAAGGTAGGCGACCTTTCAGGAGGCGAGAAAGCCCGACTCGCGCTGCTTAAGATCATGATGTCCGGCTCCAACGTGCTTTTACTTGACGAGCCGACCAACCACCTGGACATCGATTCCAGAGAGGTATTCGAGGACGCGCTGCTCTCATATCCAGGCACAGTTATCGCAGTCTCCCATGACCGC
>CAZBFD010000102.1:0-6338 GCA_964491055.1 uncultured Eubacterium sp. | reverse complement strand
CGCCTTAAGCAGAAGATCGCCGACTACCTTGACTGCGGGTATATCGTCGGGTTGAATCTTTTCTTCACAAGCGACAATCTTGACGGCAACACGAACGAGCTGATGATCCTGGACACGATCGAACTGATCAAAAAGAAGGTCTTACGCTGACAAGGATCAAAATCTCCCCGCGAGAAAACCGCACCCGCTCAAAGTCTGCGGGTGCGGTATACGAAAAGCGGGCAGCTCCAAACCCTGGAGCTGCCCGCTTATTATTCCTCAAAGATCCTGTACATGCTCCGAAAAGGGTCTGTCCCCTTTCGGAGTGCGGTCATCCATCTATCCTTACTGTCTCTCAGCCTTCTTCTTCCTCTTGTTCTCGTACATCTCTTTATCTGCGCGCCTTACGGTGTCGATCACGGCGCGGTCGATATCTGGGTCGTACGCGGCGATGCCCATGGTGATGTGCACCTGGTTCCACGGCTCTTCTGTCCTGCTGTTGATTATCGCGGCTTCTTCGTAGAACTGCCTGATCAGGCTGTCTCTGTTGTCGTAATCAGTGTTCTGCAGGACGACCGCGAACTCGTCTCCGCCTATCCTGAATACCGGGCTGTGCTGGAATACGTGGCAGATGAGGCCGCTCGCATTCTTGAGGTATATGTCGCCCTTTTCGTGGCCGTACTTGTCGTTCACGGACTTAAGGTCGTCGCAGTCGAACACGCCGGATGCGTACTGCAGGTTCTGATCCTGATCATCCATCCGCTTCTGCAGCTCGCCCAGATACTCGGCGAACGCGCCTCTGTTCCTCACCTTGGTCAGTGAATCCACGTACGCCTGCTTGTTCAGCGAGCTGATGTGCTCCTTCACATGGCCCGCAAGCTCTTTGAACGTCTTCGTCAGCCGGCCGACCTCATCGTCTTCGTTGTATTCAAGCTCGAAGTCGTAATTACCGTGGTCTATCTGCTCCGCGGCGTCCATAAGGTCCTGAAGCGGTTTTGTTATGTGCTTCGTGAGGTTCATCGCAAGCAGCATGAGCAAAATCATGACGATCACCGCCACGACGATTATCTCCATCACGAGAATCCTCCACTCGCCGTTCATCTCGGCAACAGGAACTGAGACGTTCAGCTTCATCCCGTTCTCGAGCTCGAGCCACGCTGCCTTCTTCTCCACGCCCTCAAATGTGTATTTGATGAATGTGCGGTCGCTCACCATTCCGGTCGGCACTTTCGGCCTCTCATCCTCAGGAAGCGCCGCAACGTCGATATACGGATGGTATATCAGGTTTCCTTCATCGTCGTTTATGAACGCGTAGCCGTTCTGGTAAAGGCGGATGCTGTCGACCTGCTCCGCCATCGCCTTGTAGTCCAGCTCGATCCCGACGACTCCGATGAACTCGCCTTTCTTATATATCGGGACGTTATATGACAGTACGCGTACGTCCAGGTTATCTGTTATGTAAGGCGGGAGCCATACGGCTTCCCCCGTCGCTTTCGGAACTGTGAACCATACAAGATGCTCTGTGTCGTTCGTATCGTACTGGGATATGTCCGTGACCTCATGCTCCGTGAAATCATCGCCTCCGAGATTCGTGTACCAGAATCCTTTGTCATCATCCGTATACTCCGGGTCGATACGATAATAGTAAGTCAGCACGCCGTTTGTTTTGTGCGCTACTATGTCGAAGTAATCCCTCACGCGCTGGACGTGCCCCTTGAAGTCATCGTCGTCCATGTCTGACAGGTCTGCTTCGGTAAACGTCGCAACTCTGTCGATCGACTTCTCGACGCTTTCAAAGTAGTAGTCAAGGTTTCGCTCACCTGTCTCGCACAGCAGGAGGAGCAGCTGGTCGGACCTGTGGTGCTCACTCCTCACGATGAACACGACACTGAAAAGCGACACTATGACAACAGCTATCATAGTCACGAATACAGTCAGAAAAGCTACTTTTGTTCTTAATGAATGCATCAGTTCTCTACCTTCCAGAAGTATCTCATATTATATCATCAAAATCTTGTTCGCAGCGAGCATGCTCGCCGGCTTATTCTTCTTTCATGATTATCTGGTCTTCAAATTCTGAAGGCGGAAGCGGCCGCGAGAAGTAGAATCCCTGCACGCACTCGCATCCCATATCCTTCAGAATCCTGAGCTGGTCTCCAGTCTCCACGCCTTCTGCCACGACTGAAACGCCGAGCTTCTGCGCGATGTTTATTATCAGGTTCGCGAGCTGTCTGTCTTTCTCGCTGTTCTCTATGTTCCTTACGAACGCCATGTCCATCTTGACTACGTCGACAGGCATATTGGAGAGCATGCTGAGCGACGAGTAGCCAGTGCCGAAGTCGTCCATCTCGACCACATAGCCTTTGCTCCTCAGGCTCCCGATGACTTTGATCACCTGCGCGGAGTCTTCGGTGTATGCCGTCTCCGTGACTTCGAGCTTGAGAGCATCGTGCCCGAGCCCGTTGTATGTCAGTATGTCGTCAAGCGTCTTCTCGAGGTCCGGGTCGAACACGTCGACCCTCGACAGGTTGACCGAGACCGGGATGATCCTCCCGTACATCTCTCTCCATTGGACGATCTGCCTCGCCGCTTCGTTCCACACGAACTTGTCGAGCTCGCCGATCTTTCCGCTCTGCTCGAAGATCGGGATGAAGTCGTCAGGCGCTATCATTCCGAGCACCGGATGATCCCACCTGATCAAAGCCTCTGCGCTCACCAGCTTCGGCGGTTCTTCCTGTATGTCGTACTTAGGCTGGTAATATACTTTGAACTCGTATTCGTTAAGGGCGCGGCGGAGGTCGTTAAGGAGTCTCTGCTCGTACATCTCGCGCTTGTGCACTTCATCATCAAAGACCACGAGGTGTGTCTTGTAGTGGCCTCGCGCCATGCTGCAAGCCGTACGGGCCATATCGAACATCTGGACCGGCTCAACGTCAGGCTGCGACTGCATCACGCCCATGCGGATGCGGACGCTCGCGTTAGGCGCAAGCTCTTCGAGCTTTCCCTGGAGCCTGTCGAATACCGCCTGGTAATCTTCGATCCTCTCGCAGTAGATGTCGAACCTGTCCGCACCGAACCTTCCCGCAATACCATTCTTCGACTCTGCGATATCATGTATCTCTTTCCCGAGCGTCCGGAGCACCTGGTCTCCGAAGTCTCTCCCGTTAAGTGCGTTCACTGAGTGGAACTGCTCGATATTAATCACGATCGCATCCCTCGGGATATCCGGATTCTCATGGTACATGCGGTTCGCGTACTCGAAGAAGTAATCGCGGTTATAAAGGCCTGTCATGGCGTCTGTCTCAGTCTTCGCGATGAGGTCCCTGGCCCTCTTCTCCGCGCTCATGCTGCGGAACATAAGGAAGAGTATCACTGCGACGATCAGGGCGATCACCGCAAGCACGATGTAGATGTTATCCGTGATCAGGTCAATAAATGTCGTCTTGGCGCTTTCAGATACATAGTATGCCATAGCATTGGTTGCCACCGTCTCCGGCACCTGTCCTATCGCCTTTGTCAGGAGCGAATAAAGCTCAGGGTGCCCGTTATCCACCGCGAAGCAGTAATCCAGAGCGATCCCTGTGTCAGCCGCAACGAGGCCGTATTTATCGCAGAGCTTCTCGAGGCTGCTGTAGCGGTAGCTGCTTACAAGGACGCAGTCTGCAACTCCCTTTGACACGTGCTCCAGGCATTCATCGGTGTCAGCAAAGTAGACCTTCCGCCACTCCGGGAAGTGATCCTTGAGGAATGTATCATAGTTCGGGTTGCCTTCGTTCACCGCAACCACGACATGCTCTTTGTCATTAAAGAAGTTTTCATCCTGCTTCCTTACGATCGCCAGCACATCTGACTGCATCAGCGGATGAGTCATCGACACGTTCTGGAGCTCCGCATCATATCCACCGAGGTTTGCCGGGAACATACAGTCCACATCACCGTTGTTAAGAGCATTAAGTGCATCCGCCGCAGTTTTGTATGGCACCGGCTGGAACTCAAGCTCATCATTCTTTAGGGCTGTTGACAGATATTTCAGATAATCTTTAAGCGCTCCTGTGAGCTCCCCGGTCTCCTTGTCCTGCGCGCAGAAAGCCATGTAGTTGTCCTGGTAACCGACTTTTATCGGGCCGTGCTCCTTGATCCATTTGCTTTCATCTTTGGTTATGTATGCGTTCGCACCCGCTCTGAGGAGATACTTTTCAGCCATTTTCTGCTGATAATAGCGGTCCTCGGCTTGTATGCTCGCCATGGCGTGGTTAAGATCTTTCAGAAGATCAGTCCGGTCTTTATTTACAACGAAGAAACAGTCTGACGAACCGACCTTCGTGACAGGTATGAGCTGGCTTGAGTCCGCAAACGCGTCAAGCGTTATATATGCGTCGAGTTTTCCGTTCTCAAGAAGAGTGACAGAGTTCTTTTCAGTGCTCGTGAGCTCTTTCAGCGTTGCGTCTATACCGTATTTCTCCGCCCACTTGCGATAGAATCCAGCCTGCACGCTGCCTTTATTTACTCCTATCACCTTGCCGTTAAGCGTCGAAAGGTCGTCCCTTGATATCTCATTATTCCCCGGGGATATGAATATGTAATAATCTTCAGCGCCCATTGGAAGCTCAGGATACAGCACCTTCTCCGCACGCTCTTCAGTGTATGAGACATCGCTCAGAAGATCTATGTCGCCGTCGATCAGCATCTGAAGAAGCTCTGGCCAGCTTCCGTTCACGTATTCATATTTCCACCCGGTATACGCCGAGAGCTTCATCTGGTACTCATACGCATAGCCCGAGCGCCGCCCCGCATCATCCGTAGTACAGTACGGCGACTCATACCACCCGACCCGGACGACCTTCTCCTCCGTCTCAGCAAACACCGCCGATGGAGCAAAAACAAGCAGCAAAAAAACAGCACACAAAAAGAGTGCTGCGGTACGTTTCATCACACAATCACAAATAGCCATTTTCATTCTTTTCCGTCACACCGACAATATTATTAAACTATTGAATGATTATACCATAGATGTGTTTTGGGGAGCAGCCCCAAATAACACACTTTTCTGACAATTTACAGCACTTTCCGCGCCATCTCCTTCATCTCTTCTGCCACTTTCTCCGGCTCGATGATCCTTATCTCTCCCCCGAACCTGAACAGCCACGCGTAAAATGTCGGGCTGAGCGATACTTCGACCTTCACACGGAAATATCCTTCCCCGGCAGGCGACACTTCCAGGTCTGTCCCGAACCTGTCGACGATGTACTTCGCGAAGTCGTCCTTCACCTCTAACAAAACCTCTGTCTGCTCTCCGTCGAACATCTCGAATATCCGCCGGGAGTAGTCGTCTATATCAAAGTCGACCGGCTTCGGCTTTGCTCTTTTTTCTGTTATCACAGGGTCGACCAGCCTGTCCACCCTGAACGATGACACGTTCCCGTGCTTGTCCGACCAGCCGACAACGTAATAGAAGTCCTCGTTCCAGAACAGCGCGTACGGCGAGAGCTCGTACTCTTCCCCGCCGTTCCTCAGAGTCGGCTTGAGCTCCCCGGTGTACTCCCTGTACCTGAACGTGATCCTCCTGTGCCTGTTAATCGCCTCGTTTATCACGTCAACGTACCCGTAGATCCCCTCGTTACTGTTCTTCACACGGTTCGTCGCGTAGACGTTCCTCCGGAGGTCCTTCTTCTGGTTGTCGCTCGCGAGCTCGGAAAGCTTGACCCCGAGGTCGTGGCTCTTCTTCCTCGTTATGAACCTGGACGAAAGAACCGCGTCGATAAGGAGCTTTAGCTCCGGCATATCAAAGGTCCTCTTCCCCCAGTAGTACCTGTTCGGCCTGCTGACGACCGTGACTATGTCCAGCCCGAGCTCCCGGAGGAGCCTTATGTCACCGCGGAGCGTCTTCTCATTCGCCGGGACTTTGTTCTCGTCCAGGTACTTTAGGATCTCCGTGTTCGTCATCTGGTGCTCCTCGTCCGTGAGCGTGTAAAACATCTTCGCGAGCACTACGAGCCTCGCCTTCACCATGTCCTTGTCTTTCTTCACATTAGCCATGAGCATGCTCTCCTGTTATTTCATCCTGTATGTGAACACCTCGTGGATCTCCTCTGTGTATCCGCCATAGAAGCCCACCGGCATCCCTGCCACTATCTTCGCCCCTCGGTTGTACAAAAGAAGGAACTCCTTACGCCCGCCATCGAACGTCAGGCCTTCTATCTCACCCTGCCGCTTTACGTCGTCAAAAGTTTTCTCCAGTGTGACTGTACCTGTCTTCCCGCCGCTGTCGATCTTGATCCGGTACATGTGGTCCGGCTCGTCTTTGTCAGCGTCACCGTCGTCGCATGTCACATAGAGGTCTCCGTCATGATACGCTACAC
>CAZBFD010000101.1:1173-6358 GCA_964491055.1 uncultured Eubacterium sp. | reverse complement strand
TTCCGATCTCTGGTGAAGCCTGAGTATCTTGCGACATGAAGTGCCATTGTCAGCATCAGGAGCTCCGTCAGAACTATGGTGCACATATAGAAAGTCATCTGGCTTTTTTTCTCCGCTCTTTTTCAGGGTGGCTCTCGTAGAAGATCTTCTTATCTTCGTACATCCTCTCGTCAGCGTACCTGAAAGCATCTTTCAGCTCATCAGATCCGTCAGACCAGAACTCACCTATGGCAAAGCTTACATCAACATTCTTGTCCATGTTGTCTCTCAGCGTTATGAGCTTGTGATCGAATGCGTCTTTCTCTATATCACTTATGATAACGACGAACTCATCTCCTCCTGTACGGAAGAGATCCTCCTGATAAAAGACCTTTTCAAGTATCTCTCCTGCCTGTACGAGCAGCGCGTCTCCTGCTTCGTGGCCTTCGTTGTCGTTCACGGCCTTTAGTCCGTTAAGATCCAGGTTCACGACGCCGAACGGGGTTTTGCTCCCGGCGCGGCGGATCATGTCCATCTTCCGGTGCATCGCGCGCCTGTTGCCGAGTCCTGTGAGCTCGTCGACACTGCTGATCTCGTCGAGCTTCTTCACCAGCTGATGGTTCGCGATCTCTGTCCCGAGGATATATGATGTCATCACGAGGATCTCCTTCACCTCGGCTACTCTGTCAACATCAAAATTCACGACATAGAGATATCCAACGACTGCCTTTTCTCTGTGGAGAGGTACCATGACCAGGCTTGTCACACCGCTTTCGCGCATGCTTTCCGCCCATTCGGGATCGATCTCCGCGACCATTTCCATGTCACGCTCATCTTTTATGATCAATGCGTCACTTACGTCGATCACATCACTCCATTCCTTTACGAGGTCATAAGTGATGTATTCTGTTTCTCTTTTCTGCCAGCGCTTATCTCTCAGTACTTTACCGTAGTTTATGACCTCTTTCTTATCATGGTCTATATAGATCGCACGGCATCCTTTCGCACCGGAAGCATCGACGATGATGTTAAGGGCCTTATCTAGGCTCTCATGGAAGCTCTCTCCCCTTATTATCGTCATGCCTACCTCAAGGACGATCTTCGCTTCATTGACTGACACTGACGCCATCCTGTCCACCTCGGCTTCCCAGGTGAACTCGAAGATGTATTCACAGTATCCTATGTCATCTCTGTCTGACTCGAGCGGGATGAGAGTCTGGTCCGTCCAGCAGCGCAGCGCCTTTGTCTCTACGTAAGCGTGCATCCGTTGCTTAAGGACAGCTGCCCTGTAGCAGTAATCCTCGAACTTGTTGTCCTGCGGCACCAGCTCATAATAGAGCATGTTATCACGATAGGCCGGCCCCATGATCTCCTTGTAGGAGTCATTAGCGCACTGGATACGGATGTCACCATATGTATCGCCCTTCTTCTCGACAGCGATCACACAGCAGGGCATGCCGACCGAATCTACAAATTCCTGATGATCCATTCTTTTCCCTTTTCAATAAATACTACAAAGATAGAGATCACAGCTGCCACAATTCATCCGTCATCCGCAGGCCATGATCTATCTATTTAAAATTATATTTATCCTATATTATTGTACTACATAACAGCTGCCGACTCAATTCGACTCTTTGCTGTCTCTGTTATGGAAGCTGTCTTTTCCTTTGTACATCTGCCCGTCGGCGCGGACAAAGACGTCACGGAATGACTGATCCTTCCCCGGGATAAATGTTGTCCAGCCCTGTGAAACTGACAGAACTGCCTCATTATCCGGCTTTGTCCTGTTATACTCATCGATCAAAGCATTGATGCGTTCTGACCGGCGCACCGCTTCTTCATCTGACAGAGGTTCAGTGACAGCAATGAATTCATCGCCCCCGATACGATATGTATTCTTCTTTTCAAATACTTCGGCAATGACCGATGCAGCTTCACGGATCGCTTTATCGCCGCTTTCATGGCCATATCTGTCATTGATGACTTTAAGGTCGTTTATGTCAAACATCACGACTGAAAATGCAGCTGTGTTGTTTTTTATATCAGAATCTAGTTTCTCAACACGCTCTGAGTATGCCGTGGTATTACCGACACCTGTAAGGGCATCAGTATTCACACGGACACGCATATATTCCAGATACTGCTCCACTTCCTTATGCATGGAATGGATCTGGTTGCCCAGTGTTTTGATCTCGTCACCTTCTGTGATCTTCTCAGCGTCATCTGGGTCTTGATGTATTATCTCTTCGGAATGGGCATCGATGCCTGAGCTTGCAAGGATCTCCTGTGTGAGCTCAGCCACGTCGCCGGACAGTGCGGAAAGCTCCTCATTCAGGTCAACAAAACGCCTGTGCATACGCATTCCCAGCAGGAAGAGGCCCGCGATCCCCACAAGAGTAAATAGGATACTGATCACGATGACAAAAGTCGTGTTCTTCATGATCTGGGCGTCATACCATGTTGAGCTGAAGTCAACGCCGACTATACCCGCCACATTCCCCTTTGAATCAAATATAGGACTGTATGCACTGTAGAAGTTGCCCCAGCGGTCAGCTGCCGGAGCACTGTCCACCGCGGCTGTACCTTCACCCGCCTTCCTCAGGGCCTCTGTGACAAGAACCTCTTCACCGAATTCCCCCGGGTCGACCGGATCCGGATCCACTGTGAACACGAACTTATCCGGACCCACCTGCTTCACCGCATAGATGTACTCTATATCATTATGGTTCTGGAATGCCGTCAGATCGTCATAGATCCTGTTATATGGCTCAGATCCTATATCTTCTTCAGTTAATGCACCAATCACATCGCCGTCGATGATCGCCGACGCTGTACCTGATACATTGAGCATGCTCTTCTGGATCATAGTCTGGACCATGTTCGACGACTGCCAGTGAAGCACAAGACCTAATACAATATTTGCCATCAGAAAGATGACACCGAATAGAACAATATACTGTGTTGTGAAACTTGATCCAGAAGATCTTTTCATCTGTACTCCCATTAAGAAACACCCTGCCCTATCAATCTTGCCTGATCATCCATACTGTTCTGTTTCTCTATGAACCTGACAAATTCATCCGCGGGAAGAGGCCTGGAGAAATAAAAGCCCTGAATATAGTCGCATTTCATTCTTCTCAGGTTTTCGACAGCCTCTTCAGTCTCAGCTCCCTCGGTCACGATATGCTTGCCGATGCTCTGCATCATGCGGATCGTATGATTAAGTATCATCCACCCGTTGGCTGATGATACTTCGTCGAGCATGCTCTTATCTATCTTGATAAGCTTAAGCGGGATATGGTTGACCCGCTGGATGCTGGAATAGCCGGTGCCATAGTCATCAAGCGCAAAGCTGTATCCCATCTGTATCAGCTTGTTGACATTTTCCACCATGATATCGTTTATGTCTTCAAATGTGGTCTCTGTTATCTCCAGATTGACCTTACCCGGATCTACGTTATATTTCTGCTGCAGGCTCCGGATCTTATCAGGCAGGCTTCTTTCCATGCACTGCGCGACCGACAGGTTGACCTCAATATAAGAAAGGCCCAGCGAGTCCAGGTCGTGCTCTGAGATGAACCGGAATACCTGGTCCAGCACAGAATCACCTATAGGAATGATGTAACCTTGCGTCTCAGCCGCCGGTATGAATATGGCAGGTGATATCAGTCCATATTCAGGATCTATGATACGGGCCAGAGCTTCCGCAGAATGGAAGCGGCCGGACTTCATATCGTATATAGGCTGGTAATACATCTCGATATGGTTTTCTTTGATCGCACGGTTCAGAATATCAGCGATGTGTGCTTCAATTGCAAAGCTGCGGGAACCGACGATCTCGCCAGCGCGGCAGGTATTTTGGCTGAAGTTGTCCAGCTTATGGAAGATATGCCCGAGGCTGACTATATCATCCACATTATGAAGATCTTCAGGACAGTTGATAAGACATACTTTAGGCTCAAACCGCACGCCCATTTCCGAATAGCGCTTTATGTTTTCACCGGCTTCAGAAATTATGCGGCTGCCGATGTTATCCATATCAGGCTCATCATTGTCAATGATCAGATAGATCGTGCCCGGCCGCTCGTAATAGAGGTCTATGGTATACGGATGATTCCAGTGCATCTTACGGATACCGTCTGCGATCTCTGATATGTAGCTATAGAAGTCGTGATCGCCCATGAAATTACGGATCTCCGGCGCGTTGATCATCTTGATCACGATGATGCTCACATGCTGCCCCGATAGTATGACATTCCTCAGATCATTCTGATATGAGGTCCAGCTAAGCATCTCGACTTCTTTATCCATACGTTCCTCAGGACGCATGATAGTGACCAGGATGATCATTTCGGCTATAGCTGTGAAGAACATCTCTACAAGGAGCTGTGGATAGAAGAACTGTATCAGTACTGCAAGATGGACCAGCACATAGATGCTGAGCAGCGCGCCCCAGTTTCCAAGTGAAAGATAGCGCCGGCAGTAGATACAGTATATAAGGCCGATTATGCCGTAGATCATGGCAATTCCATAAAACGCCAGCATGAGCGGCCCGCGTGAGTAACCTGCCTCCCGCGTCACCGTAAAAGCGCTGTGAGTGAATGGATTCTGAAGGAGCATGAGCAGGATACATGCATATGGAATACAGTAAGCCACCCTTACCCATGTCTTCCTGATAAGAAAAGTCGTACGCGTGTACGCGAGCAGGAAAAGCAGCAGTACCGCATTGGTCGCATTCCTGAGTGCCAGATATACATAGCTGGATACTTTGCAGATAAACAAAGCTGTATCAGACAGCGGCAGCATCGCGTCAGGCACTTCCATACCCAGATCCGCTGCTGCGCTGAACAGCGAGAAGAGCACCAGCAGGATGAAGAGCTGGTTGACGCTTCCCCTGGTCATCCTGCGGGTATAGCACACGAACAGGATGATCAGGAAAACAGGTATCGAGCATATGTCAAAATAGATGATATTCATTATTTACAAATAAATACAATATCTGAATAAAAATATGTTTTTTATATTGCTATTTTATAGCAAAACCATCGTGGTTGTCTATTTATTCTTTTCCTTGAGCCGTAGCCGGCTTACTGTTTCTATAGCCATGATTTTATAGTATCCAGGATCTCATCCTGTGTTTTCTGGTCAAAATCCGCTATTTGTGTGTGATGTGCCTTTCCGGTGAAAATATAGCTTCTGAAAT
>CAZBFD010000101.1:0-1073 GCA_964491055.1 uncultured Eubacterium sp. | reverse complement strand
CTTGATCATCTCAAGTCAAGATACATGATCTCGAAGTCATAGTATTCATCATCAATTTTGAAAAATGCCGGGGAGGTTCCGATATGAACGAACCCGTATTTCTCATATAAGTGAATAGCGTTTACATTATCGCTTCGCACTTCAAGGTTGACGATCTCTATTCCCGCACTTGTCGCAAAATCGATGAGCTTACGTAAAAGCATGCTTCCGATGCCTTTGTTCCACTCATCCTTTATGACTGCCATCCCCAGTTCCGCTCTGTGAGACATCCTCCTGGGTAAAGAACTGATATTTCCGTCAGCGATCAAATCGCTTCCTCTCCATACACCAAGCATGACAGATCTCGGATCATCCTTAACAGCAGCAATATAGTCTCGCTCGGCCTCTATAGTCAAAGGTAGGCCTTCGGGGCCATAAGTCAAGTTGCCCGTTTCTCCCCCGATCCTTTTTATATATTCGATCATTATCTCTGCATCTTCAGGCTCCACTTCTCTGATCTGCAATTCGTTCATACTTACCTCCGGAGATCCCGACCACAGCATCTGTTATAATTATACTTTATTCCAAACACTTCCCATAAGGCAGTATTTAATTCATCATCTGTCTCTAATTTTCTTTTTCCAATCTTATCATACGAAGAGATCGTAAACTGATCTTTTGCAATATAAGCTGACCCGTTATCTTTGAAGATCTCAACGATGATGCCCTGAGTTACCGGACTTGTCTCTGCCATACAGGCATAGTAATTAAGAGGGATTAGATCCACAAGTTCCACAGGCTGCAGGACAAAGCTCACCATTGACATCCGCTTCTCTCCATTGTATCCCTCAAGCAGAATGGTATTGCCCTCCTGATGCATTTTGTAGGAATAATAATGTGACGAAATAGCTGCCGGCTGCCAGTCAAGACCCTCATCAAGTGCCACAGGCACCACCGGAGAAGGAAGTCCTAATCCTACATCCACATAATACCGGATATCATCTATAGTGACGATGGCAGCACAATGGGTCGGCACAACGGGATCGGTGGAGCCGAACAAACACTTCACAATTACGGGGAACAGATCATATCCC
>CAZBFD010000100.1:0-6364 GCA_964491055.1 uncultured Eubacterium sp. | reverse complement strand
TAGATGATCACTGACAAAATGCCCATGAAAAGCTCCTGAAAGGGACAGTCCCTTTCAGGAGCGTATGCTCCGAAAGGGGACTGTCCCCTTTCGGAGCTTTGTGTTATAATTAAATTGGATTGATATGGGTTATCAAGAGATATTATCTATATGCATAAGCAGGATTGGGGAACATCATGCCGAAGAAATCTGTATGGGAAATGAGCGAGCTGGAGCGGAATCACTACAGCCTTGGCGGGCGTACTTTCCGTGCCATCCTGACGCTTTCGCTTCTTATAAGCCTGGCGGCAGGTGCGTTCGGCTTCTTCCTTTATGGTGCGTCGGTGAACCGCGAGTACAGGATCAAGACATGGCAGGACGCGAGAGTCGCGGCTGAGGCACTTGATATGAATGAGATGCGCCGTGAGGCGGATATAGTCATTTCTGTGTACGACAGCCTCTCGGAGGAGGAGCGTACCGGAGAACCGTCAGCATGGCTTGATAAATACCAGGACGTGTACAGTGTGGATTTTGACAGAGAGCGTAAAACACTGCGTGATATCATGCAGGCAAGCGACGATATAGCGGCATACACTGCGTTTCTCGATGTGGAGCACTGCAGGATGGTATACATCGCGGACTGCGATCCTACTGATCATTTCTGTCCGCCGGGGACCTGGGATGAGATGGATCCTGAATGGATCGACGGGTACATCAACGGAGCAGAGCCTCATCTGCTCGACGGACTGTACGGTACTCCGAGGATGACTTCCATAATATACCGTATGGCGAAGTACGGATACCGGAGCTCCGCTTCTGTGACTATGTTCACTGAAAGCGGATATCCGGTAATGGTGTTTCTCGAGGCAGATATGAACCAGGTGACCAACGCGAGCAGGACTTTCATCCTGCAGTATGCGCTGCTCCTTATCGTCATTACAGCAGGGGCTTTGATCATCTCCATGAGGCATATCAGGAAGACCGTGGTCGACCCGATCAACTCACTGGCAGATGCCGCAAAAGCATATACTGAGGACCGCAATGACGGACAGCGCGACGCGGAGCACTTCGCCGCACTTGACATACACACGGGTGACGAGATCGAGAACCTCAGCCTCACGATGAAAGCTATGGAGCAGGATCTCGCCAGGTATGTGCAGAACCTTACAAAGGTCACAGCCGAAAAGGAGCGCGTGAACACCGAGCTTTCACTAGCGACGCGCATACAGGCAGAGATGCTCCCTAATATTTTCCCGGCGTTCCCTGACCGTGATGAGTTCAACATATACGCGAGCATGACCCCGGCCAAGGAAGTAGGAGGGGACTTCTATGACTTCTTCTTCGTTGACCACGAGCACCTCGCACTGGTGATAGCGGACGTGTCCGGAAAAGGAATTCCTGCCGCAATGTTCATGACTATGACTAAGGCTATGATCCAGACGCAGGCGATTGCAGGCGGGACCCCGCACCAGGTGCTCGAGAAAGTGAATGATATCGTCTGCGCTAACAACAAAGAGAAGATGTTCGTCACTGTATGGCTCGGGATCCTTGACCTTGAGACAGGTGTGCTCACCGCATCGAATGCGGGGCATGAGTACCCGGTGTTAAAACAGCCGGACGGGATATTTGAGCTCATAAAGGACAAGCATGGATTCGTCATCGGCGGCATGCCGAAGCTGAAGTATAAAGACTACGAGCTTGAGCTCAAGCCGGGATCCAAGCTGTTCGTCTACACCGACGGAGTGCCTGAGGCAAAGAATGATGAAGGAAGCATGTTCGGAATTGACAGGACGGTGCTCGTACTGAACCGCGCGAAAGACAGTGATCCTGATCAGATCATCAGCGCTGTGAAGGACGGCGTTCAGGAATTTGTTGGTGAAGCCGAGCAGTTTGACGATATGACGATGCTCTGCATAGAATACAGGGGGAAATAGTATGACTTTATTTGAACAGGCAGCACAGTTTGCCCTGAGAGCGCATGCCGGCACGGTGCGGAAGAAGGAGCGGATACCATATATCATCCATCCTATGGAGGTCGCTACGATCGCTGCCACGATGTCTGCAAGTGATGAGCTCCTCGCGGCTGCTCTTCTCCACGACACGGTGGAGGACACTGATACTTCCGCTGAGGAGATCAGGGATACATTCGGCGATCGCGTCGCAGAGCTGGTGGCGTCTGAGACTGAGGACAAGCACAGAGGGCGTCCTGCTTCAGAGACATGGATGCTCCGTAAGCAGGAGTCCATAGATGTACTGCAGAACACAGATGATATCGAAGTTAAGAAGCTCTGGCTGTCAGATAAGCTCAGCAATATGAGGTCTTTCTACCGTCTCTGGAAAGTGCAGGGAAACAATCTCTGGAAGAGCTTCCACCAGACGGATCCCGCGATGCAGGCATGGTACTACCGCACTATCAGGGATGCGATGCCGGAGCTTAAAGAATATGACGCATGGAAAGAATTTTCAAATTTAATAGATCAGGTATTTCAGGAGGTATAAAACATGGAACCGATCAAGTATAAGAATGAAGACGGCAAGCTCAAGATCTATCTTGAGGGTCAGATCGACAGTACAAACGCGCCTGCTGTTGAAGAAGAAATACAGGCGATACTTGCAGCTGCCCCGGATGATCCTATCGAGGTGGACTGCGACGATCTTAAATACATCTCCAGTGCTGGTCTTCGCGTCCTGCTCAGGATGCAGCAGGAGAGGGGGAATGTAAGCCTCATCAACGTATCTTCTGAAGTATATGAGATATTTGAAGTTACCGGTTTCACGGAGATACTTGAGATACATAAAGCTTACCGCGTGATCTCTGTGGAAGGCTGTGAAGCGATAGGTGAGGGTGCTAACGGTAAGGTGTACCGTATCGACCGTGACACTATCGTTAAAGTGTACCTCAACCCTGATGCTCTCCCTGAGATCAACCGTGAGCGTGAGCTTGCCCGTACGGCCTTCGTGCTCGGCGTTCCAACGGCTATACCGTATGATGTCGTACGTATCAAAGACGGCGGATATGGCTCGGTGTTCGAGCTTCTTAACGCCGAAAGCTTTGCAAAGCTTTTGATAAACGGCGAGAAGAGTGTCGATGAGATCGCGAAGATGAGCATAGATCTCCTTAAGATCATCCACGGGACAGTCGTGAAGCCTGACTCTATGCCGGACATGAAGGCTGTTGCCCTGGACTGGGCTGACTTCCTGAAGGAATATCTGCCGGCCGAGCATTATCAAAAGCTCCACGACCTTATCGCGGCAGTGCCGGACGACAATCATATGATGCATGGCGATTACCACATCAAAAACGTGATGCTCCAGAATGGAGAGAGCCTGCTCATCGATATGGATACGCTCTGCCACGGAAATCCTATCTTTGAGCTGGCGAGCATGTATAACTCATACTGCGGATACAGCGAGCTTGACCATTCGATCGATGAGAAATTCCTTGGAATAACATATGACACTGCAAAAGAGCTCTGGGACAAGTGCCTGAGGCTGTACCTTGATGGCTTTGATGAGGATCAGGTGAAAGCAGTGGAGGATAAGGCAAAGATCGTCGGATACACCCGCATCATGCGCCGCAGGATCCGCAGAAACGGCTTCGACACACCGGAAGGCCGTGCTGAGATAGAGAACTGCAAGAAGCACCTGGAAGAGCTTCTCCCGAATGTGGACTCGCTGCTGTTCTAAGATGATAGAGCATAGATCACAATACCAGTGAACAGGATCCGCTGATCATTAAGATCCGCGGGTCTTTATTATGGTTTTATAAACAGTTGAGATCTGCAAGAAATATGGAATGGATCTTACGGATAAGAGGATAAAGATCGTCAGTGGCTGGAGCGCGAGAAAGCTTGCTGCTCTTCCGGGGACCGGCATGTCAAAAGAACAGGCCAAAGCTCTTGAAGAAGAGCTGAATGCCGCGAATCTTTAATTCTATACTGAAAACAGTTCCGCACGACGCCGGCATTATATGTGATTACCCGGTGACGTCGTCTACCCCGTGATCTTTCTGGAGTAAACGTACATCATTTCTGCGATCTCACGGCTGCTGACAGGGAAATCCGCAGCGATCCATTCCCGCAGCATGCCGACAGTCCCATTGGCGACGTAGCGCTGCATGAACCGTAATGACTGTTCATCTACGCTGCCGATACTGCGGATATGCTGAGAACAGAGAAGATCGACCAGACGTGATGAGAAATCGTGATTCACAGACTCGCTGAAAAGGACGTGAAAGATCTTCTTGTTCTCTTTGACATAATCGAAGAAAGCTGTAGTATCCTGCAGAAGCTGCTCTTCTGCCTCGTGGTCCAGGATAAGGGGAGGAACAGGTATACGGTCCAGGACTTCCTGCTCGATCTCCTGAAGAAGATCAGAAGGGCAGTTGTAGTAATTGTAAAAGGTCGAGCGGTTTACATCAGCAGATTCACACACGGCTGTAACAGAAATGCCGGACAGTTCCTTCTGTTCCAGCAGCTCCAGCAAAGCGTCTTTCATCAGCCGCTTTGTCATGCGGACACGTCTGTTTTCTGTCTGGTCTTTCATAAAAAGCCTCCGTATTTCTACAATATCTGCATATTTGTTTTATATAAAACATTATATCAAAAAATGTTGTTGAAAACACAACAATGTGTAGCTACTATTTATCATATCAGAGGCAGTTTGTCAATTTAAATGATATTACTATAAAGGAGTGTGATAGTTATTATGGGAGTTACTCTTTTTGAGCGCTTCAGTCCTGAATATGCTCTTTGCAGCGCATTTGAAGATATGCACGAGTCCGGGCTGGACGGCCTGAAAAAGCACCTGACGGCGAATGCTCTTAAAAACGTTGAAAGCTTTCAGGCGATCGCTGAAAGGCCTGAGGTCGGTATGATCGCGTCATCACTTTTCGGCGGTAATGCACTCGGCGTCCTTCTGGATAAGCTCTCCGAATGCGAGTGGACCATTAAAGATGTGATGAAAGGTTCAGATACTTCCAAGGCGGTGATCGGCTTCAATTACGAAGACATGCTTGTCGGCACGATGGAAATGACAATGATCAAAGAAGATAAGATCTGGAAGATCGACGGTATCGCCATGCCGAAGTTCGACAAATTCACGATGTCGAAGAACAAAGATCAGGCTTCAGAATAAGGAGATCGATGTGCTATGAAAAAAGTATTCAATAAAGATCTGGTCGTACTGTGGGTCTCTCTGGGTGCTCTGGTCCTGGCAGCGATCAATCTTAACGATTCACTGAATAAGCTTTCTGAAAAAGAAGAAGAGTAGAGACGGGTCCTGATATGAGTACGAAAAAGAAAAAACTGCTGAGAGATATTATCGTGGTATGGATCTCTGTGACCGCGCTGGTCTGCGCCGCTCTTAGTATGCATATCTCGAGGAATATGCTTGACTCAAAAGACGAATGATTCAGACCGGAAGATAAAACTATAAGATGTTTTGGAGAGTGCCGAAGAAGCACTCTCTTTTATTGTGCCCGTGACGATCAATAGATGATATAATAGATTCATATTGAAGACGTGATTTTGAATGTGTTTTACGGTTCTTAATAGTTGTCAGAAAGAACCATCCCCATTGACAACATAGTGAGGTAAGCAATGCAGATTATTCGGGAGAAACTAAAACCATATCTTCAGGCTATGCCTGATCTGTTCTGTTATGAGATCCTGATCAGGGCGATACTCGGCGTCTGGCTGTTCGTGCTCGGTAAGATATTTAATATGCTCCTTAAGAGCAGCGGAAGGGTCGCGGTGACGTCCGGTGACTTCATGTTTTTGTTCACTACGTGGCAGGGAATACTGATCCTCGTGCTCGGGATCGTATCTTTGTTCACGTATGTCGCGTTCGACCTTAACACGAAGATCGTGCTCTGCAGGAACATCGTGACGGGAAGGAGCATGCCGCTGAAGGACTGTCTTGCCGAGGGCTTCAGGGACATGGGAAAGCTCCTCGATATCCGAGGACTCCTGATCGTGCTCTACATCGCGCTTGTTGCTCCGGTGCTCGGGCTTGGGATCTCGGTGGCTGCGACGAGGAATTTCTATATACCTACATTCATTGCGGTCGCTATCGAGGATTCAGTGCTTTATTCCGTGCTCTCGGGAGCAGCGGTAATTATACTGCTTGCGGTCGGGATCGCCAACCTCTTCATCCTGCACGGAATCGTGATAGATCATCTTCCTATCGGTGAAGCGAGCAGGCAGTCCAGGAAGCTTATCAGGGAGAACTGGAAGGATTATTTCAAGCAGAACATCCTGTTCATACTGACGACCGCGGTCCTCATCACTGGTACTGCGATCGTCTGCCTGTTCATCCCGCTCTGGCTGATCGGCACATTTCTTCCTGCAGGGCCTGTTACAAGGTTCCTCACGATACTGTTCGT
>CAZBFD010000099.1:0-6422 GCA_964491055.1 uncultured Eubacterium sp. | reverse complement strand
GGCATCTCCGGCGGCTGTCCGCCATTACCCGGGCCGCCCATAGAATTCTTAGTTATCTCAGTATCACTGCTGATCTTGAAAACCGCCGTTTCGCCGGACTGACTGCTTGTTTCTTCAGCAGGCTGTTCACCTGATTCTTCAGCAGCCTGATCATTTGTTTCCTCACTGGCCTGACTATCAGCCTCCTCACCTGCCTGGCCGTTGTTCTCATTTCCGCCCGGGGCACCATTCATCTCCGGGCTCCCGATCTCAATCGTTATACTATCAGAGCCGACTTCCTTTACCGTACCAGACACAGTCTGTCCTTTATACTTCTCATTATCATTCGTACCCGACGACTGCGAGCACCCCGCGAGCATGCATACTATAAGAAGCATGCTCACGATTACTGTTACTATTTTTCTCATTTTTCATCCCTTCTGTTTAATATCTTATCGTCTATGTATTGCTGTATAACAGGTTGTTTACCTATCTCATCACGTTGGCCCCACGTCTGGCGCCCACTATGTTCGAACGGTCTTATTATAACAGCCCAATTTGATAGTAATATGAAGTAATGTGATGAGAAACTGAAAAGGAAAAGAACAATCAGGAAAGATTAAACAAATATATCAGCGTCATCGCTAGATTAGCAAACTGCGTTCTGGCGTGGTATGAATCTCGTTACCAAAAAGCAATAATCTTTGTTTTGGTGGCAGGATTTCTGCAATTTCTGCTGTTTGGTAACGAAACAACCCCTGTAACCAGTGCATTTCGTTACCAAAATCAGTTTTTTCTTATTTTGGTGGCAGGATTTCTGAAATTCTTGTCGTTTGGTAACGAAACAGCCCCTTTAACTAGTGCATTTCGTTACCAAAACTAGTTTTTCCTTCTTTTGGTGGCAGGATTATAAAAAAAAGAGCAGTTTGGTAACGAATACCACCATTAGAACTAGCTTCTGTCCATATAAAAATGAGGCAGCGTTTCTCCGCTGCCCCCTTATACTCCTGAAAAGGGGTGTCCCTTTCAGGAGCGTGCCTATGCATTTATAATCTATGCTTTACTTCACCTTTATCGTCACTGTCTTCACGGTCTTCTTGTAATTTCCTTTTGCCGGCGATGTAACTTTGAATTTGTACTTGCCTTTCGGGGCTTTCTTGGTGAAGGTGATCTTCACGGTCTTGCCGTTTTTGATCTTCACGTATTTCTTCTTCAGAGCCGACTTGGCCTTGGAGTTCGAGGCGGCGGCTTTTAGCTTGGCGCCGCTGTTGGAGGTCACTTTGACGGTGGTCTTCTTGCCTTTCTTAACCGTCTTCGGCGAGGCTTTGATCGTAGCAGACAGCTTTATTACGTTGTTCGGAGGCTCAAGCGCTGACATCTTGAGCGTCCCCGAAGTATTGGAGGCTTTGATGCTTCCTTCGTATTTGTTTCCGTTCACGTTCAGGCTCTGGAGCTCGAAGTCGACTGACGGCATCCAGAAGTAGACCTTGCCGCCGTTTTCTGTCCAGACGTCGTTCGTCCCGTACTTGAAATTCGGTTCCGAGAAAACAGCGTCTGTGACTGCCTTTCCGTTGTCTCCCATACCATCAAAACCTATTTCGACTTTATGGGCTGCCTGACGGCCGTCGCCCTGGGCGTTCTCGATTTTGTCCGCGATGATCGAGCCGCCGTTGATCACGAGATTATTTACTTTGCCGAGGCATCCGCCGCCGATAGCGGCAGCGTCATAACCAGCCATGGCGTAGATATCACCGCCATTTATCGTTATCCCGTCAACGTGGCCCGCGTAGCCGCCTCCTATACCGGCGCAGCTTCCCTGGTACCCGAACGCTTCAGCTCCGCCGTACGCCTTGATATTTCCGGCGTTAAAGAACATGTTGCCGGTAGTTCCGGTCTTTTCAGGAAGATAGTCGATGCTTCCGATACCCGCCGAGACCAGCCCGCCCTTCTCGCCGCTGTCGAGCATGATGTTGATCGCGGCACTCCTGGATCCGACATACGTTGTCGCCCCGCAGTTCAGGTTGAGCCCGTCCGCGAGATACAGTTTGACGCCTGTGCTCTCGATCATGACTCTTACGTTATTGCTCTGTCCCTTGATCGTGTAGCTGCCGGCTTTCTTGATGTAGACGCTCGTGTTCCAGCCCGCGTCTGTGCAGTCATATGTGGTGTCACGGAGCCACCACATGCTGAACATAATACTCCGAAAAGGGACAGTCCCCTTTCGGAGTTTAATATTCTATCTGCCATCCTCCGAAAAGCATCCTCCGAAAAGGGACAGTCCCTTTTCGGAGGTTATTCTATACGTTCTGTACGCTCGAGCTGTGGCTGTATGCTTCGATCAGATCATCGAGCGTTATTCCGCTAAGCACCGCAAATGATGTGCCCACGATCACGAGGATCATGGCGATGATCCAAACGATAAGCTGTGCTCTCGCGAAGTTCTTTACATTCTGGTTCCTTGGTACGAGCGAGAAGATGATCACGCAGATCAGCCCGATCACCGGCAGCGCGTACAATATCTGAAATCCGATATATCCAAGAGCTGATATCGGCTTGTAATCAGGATCATAATCGTTCATGTATAATACCTCCTGCCTGATGCTCCAAAAAGGGACTGTCCCTTTTCGGCGGCACTTCACTCTTCTTACTTTACATTTATTGTAATAGTTTTTTCTGTCTTTTTAAAGTTATCTTTTGACGGTGATGTCACCTTGAATTTATATTTCCCCTTCGGAGCTTTCTTCGTAAATGTGATCTTTGCGGTCTTGCCGTTACTGATCTTCACATATTTCTTCTTGAGGGCCGTCTTTGCTTTTTTGTTCGAGCTCTTTACCGTCAGCTTCGCGCCGCTGTTGGATGTGACTTTGACGGTCGTCCTCTTGCCCTTCTTCACGGTCTTCTTCGAGGCTTTGATTGTCGCGGATACCGGCTCGTCTCCTCCTTCAGCGTCCAGGTCAAGCTCTACCAGCTCGCTCGAGCAGTCGCTCTTCTTGTCGCCGTTGCAGCGCTCGTTGAACAGGTAGAAATGATCGCCTTTCTTATATTTTCCTTCGACATTTATCGATACGTCGCCTGAAACGTCCAGCCCGATCATGATGCCCTTTATTCTTCCATAATATTTCACCTGTCCGTCCTTATCCGTTATGACAGCTGACAGGTACTCACTGATCGCCATCACGGCCCCTGAATAGCTTGCATTAACGGTCTTCCCGTCAAAGCTGTCAAGCTGTGCCTTGAATCCGTCTCTGTTCTCTCCCTTCAGCGTGAGCTTCCATTCGCCGGTCGTATTCGCGGCTACAGGTACAAGCGCGTCAGCGCCCTCGTCGTCGGAGGTTTTGCCCCCGACAGCCGCGGACAGGAAAAGCACCTTCGACTGGTCGAGATGGAATCCCGGGCGCACGCCCTTGATAGTCTGAGACCCCCATCCGCCGTTATCGATCTCGCCGTCTCCCATGACGTACATCGCACCATAGTCATCGTCATCATTGATCTCGACCGTATCGGTCAGCCACCATGTATTCTCATTCTGATGAGGATCCCCGTCAGGCCCCATCGCCCTCAGGTCCTTACTGACATTCCCAGCGTCATTCTGAGAAAGAAGCCACATCGGATCGAGCTCGCCGGAAACAATCTCCCTGCTCACCATGGCGCTCTTGTCAAGATCCGTGAATCCGTCAGGGATCGCTTTCACAAAACCCCTGATCGGGCTATCCTTATAATTAATATAATTCCACCAGCTCTCATCATAAGCCTGCTGGTCCAGCATGCCGGCCGCAAGAAGCGAAATGCACCCGGCCTTTGGGGCTGCACTCCCCTCTTGACTTCCAAATCCGATGACCCGCCAGCTAAGCGGCTTATCCTTGCTGTCAAGGCCAAACCAGATCGTCGCCGCGTCCGTCGTGCCCATACCCTTCTTCAGCACATTCCCGATATTATGCGTCATCCCCGGCACACTTTCCTCTGCATGCAACGCGGCAGTCCCTGATTCACCGTCATCCGCATACACCGCGGCAGTTCCCGGCACATCATCATCCGCAAACACCACGTCACTCCCCGACACGCACACCAAGACAGCCGCCACAAGCATCGCCGCCATCAAAACCCCGATCGTCCGGAAATATAAACTCTGCTTCATTTCACTACCTCCTGGAACAGGACACTTGAACGCCCCGCCATTTACACTCTGCATTAAGGCGGGGCTCTTATGCCTAGCCCGCCTTATTAATAAACGCCTCACACTCCGAAAAGAGATTTTTCTATGCCAATTCCCCCTGGAAAAACAATTCCGGGGGACAACTTCCCTTCTCATTATATATAGATACATCTAAACACGAAATCCCCACTTTTTTATCAAAACTCATTCCTCGTTACTGATTTGCCAAACTTAATTCCACTCTCCAACAGAACTTAAACTGGCAAACTCTCTGCTGGCATTTACTCTGGCAAACGTGATACACTTCTTTTGCTGTATCCCGGTGTCTGGAGGTAATACCATGCCTAACAACAAACACCTTGATCTAACTGATCGCACAACGATCGAAACGGAACTCGACAAGGGTTCCTCCTTTAAAACAATTGCTTTGGTTCTGGACAAAGATCCATCCACTATCTCAAAGGAGGTGAAACTGCACCTTACCATCGAGACTGTCGGAGGCTTCCGCCGCAAGTACAACGCCTGCGTCAATCGCTTCAGTTGTGAGAAGCGCATGATCTGTCGCATTTGTAATGCCTCACGTCATTTCAAATTCTGCAAAAACTGCGGACTGTGCAATGCTTTCTGCTCCGACTTCGTCGCGTATGACTGCCCCAGACTCAACAAGCCACCCTACGTTTGCAACGGCTGTAAGTCCCGTCCTGGATGCACTCTTAAAAAGCACTTATATCACGCCGGCATCGCCAACGACGCTTACAGGAGCTTGCTCTCAGACTCACGGATCGGTATCTCACTGTCTGAGGATGAGCTTCGCCATATCGATGACATCGTCTCTCCGCTGATACTTCAGCGTCAGTCTCCCCATCATATCTGTACAAACAACAAAGATACTCTGATGATCAGCGAACGTTCCCTTTATCGGCTCATCGATTCCGGCCTCATAACCGCGAAGAATATCGATCTTCCCAGAAAGATCCGCTATCGCTCACGAAAGAAGAAAACTGCTCTCAAAGTCGACAGAAAGTGCCGCATCGGAAGGACTTTTGACCTGTTCCTGCAATACATGGATGAGCACCCTGATATACCTGTCACTCAGATCGACTCCGTCGAGGGAAAGAAAGGCGGCAAAGTCCTCCTTACTATCCACTTCGTTAAGGCGGAATTCATGCTCGCTTTCCTGCGTGATTACAACGACTCCAGATCTGTCACCAGTATATTCGATTCCCTTGACACCCTCATCGGAAGAAGACACTTCGAGGATATCTTTCAGGTCATACTCACTGACAACGGCAGCGAATTCTCGGATCCCTCCGCGATCGAATGTGATGAAAATGGTGAAATACGTACCAGGCTCTATTATTGCGACCCACAGGCATCCTGGCAGAAAGGCTCTGCCGAGCGTAACCATGAGTTCATCAGGGATTTCATCCCTAAAGGAACTCCTTTTGAACCTTTCACTCAGGCTGACATCAGTTTAATGATGGACCATATCAACTCATACAAAAGGGAAAGTCTGAACAACAGATCTCCCTACGAAATGTTCCGGTTCTTCTATGGCTCCGAGATACTTGATCTCCTCGGTTGCCATCTCATTCCTCCCCAGGATGTGACTTTGAACCGCTCCATTTTCAGGAAAGAAGGTGAATCCAATTGATCATTGACAAGAACTCTATCGACTACAAAGTCAATATCTGGTCCCTCCATGAAATGGAGGAAGTAGTTCCCATGACCCTTTACGAACGTAAATACCTTCGCAAATGGGTCCGCTCCGGCCATGAGATCGAGTCTAACCCCTGGGGTTATCTCGATTCTGATGGCATGCCTCTTAACTACCTCCAGGCTTACCGCCTGAAGTATGGTTATTCCAGCGGCCCATGGGACTGCTGGACGGGTCCGGAGAACCAGATCCTCTGGTGTGATGACCTTAAATGCTTTTTGCCCAAAGATGAACTCTAACTCGTAGATTATCCACCGGGATACAGCACTTTTTCATCTTCACCAGCTGCTGGAATTCACTTTGGCAAAAGAAACGCTGGATTTCAGTGGATCTCTTGTTGTGCTCAGATTTCCCTGTTTCGCCTATGATTCTACCCTATTCCTCATCTCTTTTCATCTCTTTTGAGTAATTTCCACACAAGTTTCAGAAAAAATCCTCTGATTCTGGAATTTAATCTGGCAAAGTAGAATTCACTTTGTCACTTGACCAAAAACAAAAAACAAAAAATTTTTTACCGTCTATTTGCCGGGCCTGCTTCCGGGTGCGCCGGACGGGTTTTGATAATAAAGGCCC
>CAZBFD010000098.1:0-6446 GCA_964491055.1 uncultured Eubacterium sp. | reverse complement strand
CGCCATCCTTACGAATTTCAGTGTTTCCGCATCGCGAAGAAATCCGATATTCTCCATATGCCTGTCAATATTAGTAAGGACGTAATCGCTCATGATCTGGTACTCCAAATCACGTCTCAGCTGTTCTGTATCCATACCGTGACGGCCGCATATTGCTATCAGTCGTTCATACTTGGTAAGATCCTGTTCATCCTTCTCTGAAGTAAGTACCGCGTAAGCAGATACAAATTCAAGATTTTGATCGGTGAATGCCCGCGAGCAGCAGCCGTAGTCGTACGGCTTGTCTTTGATCCTGATGAGATGATACGGGGTATAGTTGTCATAGCCCTGCTTCCTGTGGAGTTCTGTCGCAATAACTTCATTTATGCTCTCAGTGGAGAGCTGTCCGTGGTTCCCTTTTATCAGGCATCGCTTGCCACGTTGGATACACCAGGACTTTTCCAGTTCGCCGCGAAGTGAGCTGTCAGGAGTAAGGCCCGAGTAGTCGCTGCCATATCCACCTGCGCTCCTGAAGCGAGACATCCTGCCGCTTTTAAAGTCATTATCAAACAGGTTCACATCCTTCCACCTCAGCTCAGAGTCAAGAGGCTTCATCCAATAATAATCTGTGAGCGACAGGCCGAGGTTTCTCAGCAGGTAGTCGCCGGGATCTGAGATCCCGTTCTCTGCGAGCATGCTCCTTATCCTGCCTTGACTTATTGGCACCTGACGGTTCTTCCACCAGTTCCTGAGATACCCCTCAGATGCCCTGGATTCGAGCGGCGCCAGCTCCGGGTTGACGAACCTGTCAGACCATGAGATCATCTGCCCGTCAGGAGTCATGTCGCAGAGCGTGACTATTTCATCTTTTCTCATGAGATAATATTCCACGTCAGCGCTCCTTCCCGAAATCCTCCATATGCCTGTTACGTATGTATCCTTCCGCGCGCCACTTCGCGATCTCCTTTATGTAGAACTGCGTCGGCCCGCTGACCTTGCAGAGATCCAGTGTCACCGGCTCTCCATCATATATGAATTCCGCCTGATACGATTTATGCCTGACCCTGACCGATACAGGTATGCCATAAGATGTCACAACATGCACATCGTTGATCTCATCATCCGATTTCTCCGACATGTCGTACAATTCATCCATAGAAAGACCAAGCGACTGTGCCACGCCGCGGATCATCCCCGCCTTGCACTGCGACGCCCTCACTTTACCGTTAACGAAATCATTGAGAGTGCTGTAAGGCACTCCGCACTCCTTCGCTATCCCGTATATCGACTTGTTCTGCTCAGACAGATACTCTTTCAGCAAAACCTTTAAGTCCTCCCTTTTAACTATACCGCTGCAGCGGTATATAGTCAATCGGTTTATATCATGAAAAATGCAGCGGAATTTTATTGGAAATATATTGACTATAATGGAAATATTATGGTAATATATCGGCAGCAAAAGCTTCTTAATATCAACTTCAAGTTTATCAGCGGCGTCACAATGAGTGGTTAAGAGGAGGAAACAGCCATGACAGTAGAAGAATTGAAGAGACTCAAGCTTTCGCTTGGATATACCAATCAGGATGTCGCGGACAAGTCCGGCGTCCCACTCGGAACTGTGCAGAAGATCTTTGCCGGGGTCACGAGAGCGCCAAGGAGATCAACGCTTCTTGCAATAGAAAAAGCGCTGAGAGGCTCATATCCCGGAGGAGACCCAGTTAAATCTTATGACATAGTCAGCGATGTTAAGCTTGCGTATATGGGGAATACTAATCCGAAGGGTGAATACGACAGGCAGGGGCAGTACACCATAGATGACTACTACGCACTGCCGGAAGATAAACGCGTGGAACTAATCGATGGCGTTATATATGACATGTCCGCGCCGACATTTAATCATCAGACTATTGCATTGGAAATCGGAGCACAGCTGTTACCTTGCGCTAAAGCACATAAAAACTGCCGTGTTGTGATTTCACCTATAGACGTCCAGCTCGACTGCGACAACAG
This sequence comes from uncultured Eubacterium sp., assembly GCA_964491055.1. GTDB lineage: Bacteria > Bacillota > Clostridia > Peptostreptococcales > Anaerovoracaceae > Aminicella. The sequence goes on along the minus strand of CAZBFD010000098.1, from coordinate 4,457 downwards.
GACGATGGTGCAGCCAGATGTGGTGATTCTCTGCGATCCCGCTAAGAACATCAACCGCTGCATTTACGGTGCACCTGATCTGGTGATGGAAGTGCTGTCACCTTCGACGAGAAAGAAAGATATGGTCCTGAAACTTCAGAAATATGAGCACGCAGGATGTAAAGAATACTGGATCATCGATCCGAAAAACGAGCGGATAACTGTATACATATTCGACGACGATAATATAGCTTATCTGTATACCTTCGACGATAAGATACCTGTCGGCATTTCGAACGGTGAATGCGAAGTTGATTTCAGCAAGATAAAGGACGCTCTCAACTGGGGCGCTGAGCCGCAAGTTGAGTATTAGGTGCCAGTCCTGCTAATATACATCATAAAAACGCATTGCGTTGAGCTTTGTTATCGCCGCTGCTTCTTCATATGTGATACCTTTGATCTCGGCGACTTTCCGGCAGGTATATTCTACATATACAGATTTGTTTGGCCTGCCGCGCATCGGTTCCGGCGCAAGGTATGGGGCGTCGGTTTCTACAGTAAGGAACTCGATCGGGATGTTCTCCACCACGCGGCGTGTCTTCTTATTCGACTTGAATGTGACCGGTCCGCATATCGATATCGTACCACCAAGTTTGACATACTCAGCGGCAGTCTCTGCGCTGTATGAGAAGCAGTGCATCAGGATCCTCGCGTCAGGGACCATCAAAACCTCGTTTGCACTCTCATCGGCCGGCGCCGGCCTTTTCGGGAACCAGCTCTTGCGTTCATCTGAGAACGCGCCCTCCTCTTTCAGGATCGTAAGTGTATCCAGGTCCGCTTCGCGGGAGTGGATCATGATCGGCATCTTAAGCTCGTTCGCGATCTGCACCTGGCGGCGGAACCATTTCCGCTGCTCCTCACGCGGCACACCATCATCATAATAATAATCCAGGCCGATCTCTCCGATCGCCCTGACTTTTTCATGCTTCGCAAGCTCTTTCAGCCGTTCTATATCAGCTTCCGTCAGGCCTCCGACCTCTTCAGGATGGAGACCGGCAGACGCATAGCACCACGGATATTTCTCTGCATCTCTGATCGCCTGCTCAGTATCGCTGAAACAGCTCCCCGCGTCAAGAATATAATCAACGGGGCTTTGCTCGATCTCACGCGCAAGCTCCGCCCGTTCCTCATCGGAATATCTCTCTTCGTTTAGATGTGTATGTGCATCGAATAACATATCTGTTCCCTTTACAAAAATACTGCCCCCAACGCTTGTCAGGGGCAGTCATCTGAATAATTCAGCCTAGTTCACGCTGTTTCCGTCTTCAGCGTCGGTGGTCACGATCTCTACTCTCTCGCCGTTATCTGCGAAGAGGAGCATGCCTTTGGATTCCATGCCGCGGAGGTTCCTCGGCTTGAGGTTTGCCACAACAATGACTTTCTTCCCGACCATCTCTTCAGGCTTGAACCACTGGGAAACGCCTGAGATTACCTGTCTCGTCTCTGTCCCCATCTTAACCTGGAAGACGAGGAGTTTATCTGCCTTCGGGTGCTTCTCAGCCTTTATGATCTTCCCTACTCTGAAGTCGATCTTGTCGAAGTCGTCGAACTCGATCTCAGGCTTAAGCTCGAGCGGCTTGTTCTCAGCTGCGCCGGCTTCTTCCATCTGCTTTTTCTTAAGCTCGTCAAGCTCCTTCAGCTCTTTCTCCACATCAAGTCTCGGGAAAAGAGGCTCGCCGCGGTGTACTTCTTCACCGTCGAGCATATCGAATACGAATGCGTCTTCCCAGACCGCCTTCTTGTCACTGATGCCGAGCTGATCTCTCATCTTCTCAGATGTCGAATGCATGAATGGAAGTATCAGAACTGATATGATCCTGATAGCCTCGGCAAGGTCATGCATACATGTGTCGAGCTGTGCTCTTGCGTCTTGATCGTCGTCAGCGGTCTTTGCAAGAGCCCACGGCATCTTCTCGTCGATATACTTATTGGCGCGGCGGACGAGCACCCAGATATCTTCAAGTGCCAGATTGAACTGGAACTTCTCCATGTGGGCTTCGACCTTAGGCGCAACTGCCAAAGCGATCTCGCGGAGGTCTTTGTCGATATCGTCCTGAGTCTTTACTGCAGGGATCCTGCCGCCGCAGTATTTCTGGATCATCGTGATGCTTCTGGATACCAGATTACCGAGGTCGTTAGCAAGATCGTAGTTCATCCTGTTCAGCATGACTTCGTTAGTATATACGCCGTCCTGCCCGAATGTGTACTCACGGAGCAGGAAGTATTTAAGGGCGTCGACTCCGTATCTGTCGATAAGAACAACAGGGTCGACGACATTCCCCTTTGACTTACTCATCTTGCCGCCGTCGATAAGGAGCCAGCCGTGGCCGAGCACCTGCTTTGGAAGCGGTTCACCCAATGACATAAGCATCGCAGGCCATATTATTGTGTGGAATCTTACGATCTCCTTACCTACAAGATGTACATCAGCAGGCCAGTACTTGTCATATTCAGGCCTGTCCTCATCAGGATATCCGAGAGTCGTGATATAGTTCGTGAGAGCGTCAAGCCATACGTAGATAACATGCTTCGGGTCGATCGGCACCTGAATGCCCCAGTCAAATGATGTACGTGAGATGCAGAGATCTTCCAGACCCTGCTTTACAAATCCGATCATCTCGTTTCTTCTAGTATCAGGCTGGAGGAAATCAGGGTTGTTCTCGAACAGGTCAAGGAGTCTGTCCTGATACTTGGACAGTCTGAAGAAATATGCGTCCTCACTTGTCTTCTCTACAGGTCTTCCGCAGTCAGGGCAGCATCCGTTTACAAGCTGTTTCTCTGTCCAGTACGACTCGCACGGAGTGCAGTACCAGCCCTCATATTTTCCTTTATATATATCGCCCTTTTCATTCATCTTCAGGAAGATCTCCTGAACACGCTTCATGTGGCGCGGCTCAGTTGTCCTGATGAAGTCGTCATATGATATCTCCATCGTTTTCCAGAGCTCTTTTACTCCTGCCACGATCTTATCCACATACTGCTGAGGAGTAACCCCTTCCTTCTCCGCGATGCGCTGGATCTTCTGGCCGTGCTCGTCAGTTCCGGTCTGGAACCTCACGTCATATCCCTGAAGGCGCTTGAACCTCGCCATAGCGTCAGCCATCACTGTACAATAGGTATGGCCTATGTGCAGGTTAGAGCTGGGGTAATAGATAGGCGTTGTGATGTAATACTTTCCTTTTGATTCTGTCATCGTTCTTTCCTTCCTCCCCGCAAATGAGACGGGGCTAGAGATTTCTATCTTATCTACCGCTGTTTCAGGCGGATAGAACTACACATATCGTTATTATATATTTTTGGAGATTTTGATGCAACACTGTCTGACGTGCGGACCGTCAAACCTTCCGGATGTTGAAGCCTGCCGACTTGAGCATGCGGTTCATGACCGAGAAGCCGACGCCTTTCTGCGGAAGCGCTGCGGCAAGGATAATGTCTGCGTTCTCTCTGTCAGCGTCCCGGAGCTTTGCGAAAAGCTCGTGAGCAGCATCGATCGCGCCGCCTTCCCCGAAAGTGAGCACGACCACGTTCTCACCTTCCATCTCGTGCTCGGTCTTCTCCTGCTCGATTGCTTCGAGCACTTTCTCCTCTTCACCTTCGAATATGATCATCGGTGCCTTTGGCGCGTAATGCTTATATTTCATGCCCGGAGCTTTCGGGTGGAAGTCCGGGTCCTCCGGCTTTCTGTTAAGCGCCGGGTCAAGGATCACGTGCACTCCGAGCTTTTCCTCAAAGTCCTCGGCAGTCATGAATCCGGGTCTTAAAATCATCGGGACTTCTCCTGTCATGTCAATAACGGTCGACTCGATCCCGATCTCACAAGGCCCTCCGTCGATTATCGCGTCGATCTTTCCATCAAAATCATCACGCACATGCTCGGCCGTGGTCGGGCTCGGCTTTCCGGAAAGGTTCGCGCTCGGCGCTGCTACCGGGCAGTTCGCAGCGCGGAGAAAAGCCTGCGCCCCCGGGTCTGACGGCATCCTGATGCCTACGGTCTCGAGCCCACCTGTGGTCACATATGGAACTTCAAAGGTTTTTTCGCAGATCATAGTGACAGGCCCGGGCCAGAAAGCGTCCATCACCTTTTCCATCATCGGAGTTACAAAAGGAGTGATCTCTTTCAGCTGGTCCCTGCTCCAGATGTGCACGATGCTTGGATTGTCGGCGGGCCTTCCCTTAACGGCGTAGATATTCTCGACCGTCTCCGCGTCGAAAGCATCCGCCCCGAGTCCGTACACTGTCTCAGTCGGAAAAGCGACGAGACCGCCATTCCTCACGATCTCGCCTGCAATCTTCATATCCTCTTCACTTGTGGTCAAATACAGAGTCTTCATCAATAGTTATCCATCTTCTTTGCCTGGTCGTCTGTGATCAGTGCGTCGATTATCTCGTCAAGGTCTCCGTCCATGATCTGGTCGAGC
>CAZBFD010000097.1:0-6494 GCA_964491055.1 uncultured Eubacterium sp. | reverse complement strand
GCCAAACCTCAGTTTGCAAAACTGACATAGACCTAGCCAAACCTCAGTCTGGCGAAGAAACAGGTGCATGCTATGCTCTGATTTAAATATATTTCTTCATGCTCTGATTTAAATATATTTCTTCACATCTTTATGTGCGGGTATTATAATGTTAATTGTATAGTTGTATACCGAAGACTGAATACAGACAGAGAGAAACTATGTTAGCAGGTGATGCAAGGTTCCAATCGGTAAATGGTAAGAGACGTATCCTGATAGTTGATGATGAGCAGGTGAACCGTAAGCTGCTCGGATTCATAGTGGAGCGTGACTATGATGTGCTTTATGCGACGAATGGCATGGAGGCACTTGAGATAATGAGGCGCGAGGTGAAAAACCTCTCGCTTGTTCTGCTCGACCTTAAGATGCCGGTGATGGATGGAGTACAGGTTTTGACAGTGATGAAAGAGGACCCGGAGCTTTCGGACCTACCGGTGCTGGTGCTGACTTCTGAGGAGTCAGCTGAGGTGGAGTGCCTGAGGCTGGGTGCGTCGGATTTCATTGTAAAGCCTTTCAGCCAGGCAGAGGTGGTCATAGCAAGGATCGAGAGGACCATAGAGCTCTATGAGGACCGGAAGACTATCCTGGAAACTGAGCGTGAGGATATGACAGGGCTGTTCACGCGGAATTACTTCTATAGCTACGCTGATAAATACGACAGGTTCCATGAGGGCGAGGACATGGATGCGATCGCTCTGAACATTGATAATTTCCACCTGATCAACGAGCTTTACGGAAGGCTTGCCGGAGACGACGTGCTCAAGCACATGGGTATATATCTCCAGGATCTGCGCGATGAGACAGGATGCATAGCTGCACGTGTGGGTGCGGATCAGTTCCTTGTGTACATGCCGTCCGGGAAGGTCGACTATAGTGTGTTCGCCGCGGAAGTGAATCGTCACTTTGATTCTTTCCCTGACATTAAAGTCAAGACGCGCTGCGGTATATACAAGAACGTGGACAAGACGATCGAGATCGAGCGGAGATTCGACCGCGCGATAGAAGCGCAGAACACGATACAGACAGATTACACCAGATCGGTCGCGTACTATGACGCGGAGATCCAGTCAAATAGGCTGAAGGAAGCGCAGCTCCTGTCCGAGTTCGACGGAGCGCTGGATGAAGAACAGTTCCAGATCTACTTCCAGCCGAAATATAACATAGAGAAGGACAGGCCATACCTTACTAGTGCTGAGGCGCTCGTAAGATGGGTGCATCCGAAGATGGGCATAGTGAGCCCGGGAGATTTCATTCCACTGTTTGAAAAGAACGGTCTCATCCAGAAGCTGGACTTCTGGATCTGGAAGAAAGTCATAGAATACATGGCTTCATGGAAGAACAGATTTGGCAAGGAGATCGCGGTATCGGTCAATATCTCAAGGATGGACCTGTATAATCACAGCCTGATAAAGTATCTGGAAGATGAGCTGGAGAAGAACGGCGTGAGCCGCAGCAAGCTCTACCTGGAGATCCTGGAGTCAGCCTATATGGATAATTCGGACCAGATGGTTGACATAGTCGAGCATATGAGGAGAGAAGGATTCACGGTCGAGATGGATGACTTCGGAACAGGCTACTCATCACTCGCAATGCTTGCGCAGGTCCCGGTGGATGTTATAAAGATGGATATGGGGTTCGTGAGGGGCATGCGCTCCAATGAGAAGCGCGAGACAATGATAAGGCTCATCATGGATATAGCGAAGTACCTCAAGCTCCGCGTTGTTGCAGAAGGAGTGGAAGATGAGGAAACAGTGAGGTTCCTCAAGTCAGTCGGATGCAATATCATTCAGGGATACTACTTCTCAAGGCCGCTGCCGGAACCGGAATTCGTTAAGAAATTTACTGTGGAATAAAGTGTGACAATGGGGACAGTCCCTTTTGTCATATGAATATAAAATGGAGGAGAAGATATGCTTACTATTGATGGATTGAAAGAGATCGGCGCGAATACAGACGAAGGCCTCTCAAGATGCATGAACAATGAGGCTTTTTATCTCAGGCTGGTCGGTATGGCAGCATCTAGTGAGCATTTCGGACAGTTAAGAGAGTCGGTGGAGGCCGGTGACCTGGATGCGGGATTCGAGCATGCTCACGCTCTTAAGGGAGTGCTCGCGAATGTATCGCTCACGAATGTGCTTGAGCCGATCAAGGAAATAACAGAAGACCTGAGGGCCAGGACAGAGAAAGACTATTCTGACGAGCTGGACCGCATAGATGCGGAGCTGGCTAAAGTAACGGCAATGATGGAGTGATGTGACATGGAATATGAAGTGATCACGAAGAAGATGCAGCGCCAGGATAAGTGGTCGGGCGGTAAGACGACTGAGCTTGGCATCTTCCCAAAAAACGCGGATGTGAAGAAGAAGGACTTCATATGGAGGCTGTCTTCTGCGACATGCAAGAAGGACAAAGCCAGGTTCACAGATTATGAGGGGTACGATAGGGTCCTGCTTCCGCTTGAGGGGAGCGTGAAGATCGAGAATGTCGGTGCTGACGGTGAAAAGAAGGAGACCGAGATCCAGGAGCTGGAGATGCTTGAGTTCGACGGCGGCGACAAGACGACTGCTTATGGGCTCGCTCGTGATTACAATCTCATAATCCGTAAAGACGCTGTGCACTATGTCGACGTGATCGATCAAATTCTTGCCGGCGCAGGTGAGAACCAGGACAAGGCAGTTCCGGTCGGCGAAGAGGCTTCATTCCTGTCGATCGATTCGATCCTCAAGGGGAACAGAGTCACCGTAAGGTGCAGGCATAAAAAAGGTTTTGATCATGTATGCCAGGCATTGTACTGTGCCGACGGATTCTCGAGCGTGCACATCGAGACGACCGAGCTTGATCTCGTGACCCGCGAAGAAGACGCTCCCGTCGACATCAAGATCGTCCGCCTGACTGAGGGAGAACAGCTCCTCGTCCGCTGCCGCGCGAATGAAAAGATCAAGATCACGGTGAAAGGGGCCGGGCGCCTGATACACTGCCAGATGTTCTACAACGCATAGAGATAAAACTGATCGGGACAGCAGCCATCACAGCTGCTGTCTTTTTTGTATGGAGAAAACACGTCAGATGGTTTGCCATCAGGCAGTTATAGTAGTATAATATTATGGAATGTAATTTGCTGACGGCAAATGTCAGTTTATAATTGTTTAACGCTGACGGTGAACGATTAAATATATTAATTGTTTCAGGAGGGATATATGACACAGATAGTATGTGCAAACTGCGGACAGGCGCTAAGGCCTACCGATAAGTTCTGCTACAACTGCGGTGCTAAAGTGCAGCCTATCAAGATGAAGCCTGAAGTGGAAAAGGAAGTTCCTAAGCCGGAACCGGTCAGGACTGCTCCGAGCGTATTCAGACCTCAGGTACAGCCGAGGCCGGAGAAGCCGGCGCCAGTTGAGAAGGCCCCGGAAGAAAGGCCTAAATTCCACATGGACGAGGCGATGAGCTGGAATACGGATGGATATCCGGAAGCCCAGAGACATCCTGTACAGAATCCGGAAGAGGCTGATTTCAGCTGGACTGATGCCAGCGCTCAGGATCGCATCAGGAAGCGCCAGGAAGAAGGGCGCAAGGCTTTGTATGAAGAGCAGGAAGCAAGGAAAGCCGTAAAGGAAAAGGCAGAAGCTGAGGCTGCCGAGGCAGCTGAGCAGTTCAGTGAGACTCCTGAGGCAGAAGATGTAGTAAAAGCCGTGGATGCTGAGTCGACGATACCGGTCGACGCGTTTAAAGTTGAAGAAAAAGCTGAAGCTGAGCCGGCGGCAGAGCCGGAAGCACCTGAAGCGCCGGTTGCTGAAGCTGCGGAAGAAGCAGTTGAGGCGCCAGCTGCTGAAGAGGCACCAGAAGCTGCAGAAGAAGTAGTTGAAGAGGCAGCTGCTGTTGAGGTTGAAGCACCTGCAGAAACTGTGGAGCCTGAAGCGGCAGCAGAAGCTGAAGCAGAACCAGAGACTGCGCCGGAAGAGGCATATAAGGAATCATATCAGCCGGCTGTTGAGAAGCCGTTTGCAGCAGCGGAAGAGCCTATAGTTGAAGATGCAGCATCTGCAGAAGCTGATGATGACTACGTAGTTCCTACGATCGAGTCGATCGAGAAGGACGCTGAAGCAGCAAAGGCTGCAGAAGCAGAGAAGGCAAGAGACGCTGAGGCGGCAAAAGCCAGAGAAACAGAAAAAGAGATCTTCGGATACACACTTGACGACATCGATTCCGGAGCAAGAGCAGAAGGGTCGAGCGGCGCGCAGGTGATCGACAAGTTCTATACATACAGCAAGAAACAGGAAGAGTTCCAGGCTCTTCTTGACCAGGAGAATGAGAGGCTCAAGGGGAATCGTCCGGATGCGTCGCAGCCGGTATCAAGCATACAGGAAGAGCTTGATAAAGTCGCCGCTCCGGAAGAAGGACCAAAAGAGCCGATCGACACAGGAGGTTTTGTAGGAGTACAGCTTCCTGAGACTCCGGAATCAGTAGTGGCTTATGAGAAGCCTGAGGCTGAAGAAGTGCCAGAGCCGGCGGCTGAAGAAGCCCCTGTAGAAGCAGCTGAAGCGGCGCCTGAAGAGAAGGCTGAGCCAGCAGCAGAGCCTGCTATAGAGGCAGCTGCGGCCGCTGCAGCGGAAGCAGTTACGGCGGCAGCACCTGAGGCTCCAGCCAATGAATACATGGAAGACGCATACAAGGCGCCGTCTATTGAAGAGCCTAAGGAGTTCCTGGACGGAAACTTCGGCAAGGCTGATAATATAGCGAAGAATGCCAGTGCTCATATGAATGAGGACAAGACTGCGGCTGCAAATACTGTAGCGGCGGCGGCTGGTGCTGTAGCGGCGGGTGCGGCTGCTATCGCGGCAGCCCGTGAGAAAGCAAGGGCAAAGGTAGAGGCTGAGAAAGAGTCAGCAGCTGCAGCGGTGGGAGACAAGCCGTTTGCAGAAGTGATAACGGAAGAATCAGAGAAGGAAAGAGAGAAATCTCTTGCTGAAGCTGCTGAAGAAGCGGCTAAGGCAAAAGCGGCCGAGATCAAGGCAGCAGAAGAAGCTGCTGCGACAGAGGAAGTATCCGCTGAAGAAGCTGAAGTTCCTGTTGAAGAGGCCCAGAAGTCGATCGACGCAGTTATCGAAGAAACAGCTGCGCCGGCTGAGAAAGAAGAAAAGAAGGAAGAGTCTGAAGAAGACCATAAGCTTACATATCAGGATGTATTCAATGATGAAGTCGAGAAGACGCCTAAGCACACGTTCCTCAAAGTCATTGCGATCCTCATCCTGCTTCTCATAATACTGGAAGTCGCTGCGATCCTTATCAGGAGGTTTGCGCCGGATAGTGCAGCGGGACTGCAGATCCAGCAGATCTATGAGATGATCTTCAACAGGTTCGTTTGACGGGAGGTAGATCTATTTGAAGGTCGGGAGATCCGATACAACTGATAGGCCGAAGAGAAAGAAGAGCGTGATCATCCTGCTTGCCGCGGCGGTGGTCATGCTTCTTTTCCTTGCTTCGGGATTTATAACGGACTGGATGTGGTTCGCAGAGATGGGCTACATCAGCGTTTTCTTCAAGGGGATGGTGACAGAGCTTCTGATCGGCGTCCCTGTCTTCCTTATCGTGTTCGCGGTGACCGACGTGTACCTCCGCGGCATCAGGAAGCGTTACTTTGATATGGTGCGGTCCGAGCAGGAGGCGGACAGGCGGAAGCTCAGCATGATCACGAACCTGGCCTCCGCGGTGTTTGCCGCCCTTATCGCATGGATCTCGGCGACGGGTCTCTGGTATGACTGGCTGATGTTCATGAACCCGACGAGCTTCAACATCAAAGACCCGATGTTCCATCATGATATCTCGTTCTATGTTTTCAGATATGAATTCCTGAAAGATATGTCGGCGCTGCTGATCAGCGTCACGTTCCTGTACCTCACGCTCACGCTCGGGTATTACTGCGTGCTCATCGTAATGAGAAAGCCGCTCGTCTTTGACGAGTATCTGAATGAGGGACCGGCAAGAGGGAATGCAGGACCGCAGGGAGGCCCGAATAACCAGACCGGCCGCGGGGCCGGCGGATACGGCCAGCCAAGGCCTATATTCGTGGATACTCCACTCGGGAAAAAATTCGGCGGATGGACTGAAACAGTCGAGGATAACATCCCGAATATAAGAAGAGTAAAATATTTCTCTCCATCTAAGGCAGGAGAGCTATTCGAATGTGCGTCCAACCAGCTCGTGATACTTGGCGTAGTGTTCTTTCTGCTGCTCGCATATGACTGCATGCTCAGGCAGTATGACCTGCTCCATGCTCATATCGGCGTAGTTTATGGCGCCGGGTTCACAGCAGCCACGGTCGTGCTCTGGGCATTCCGCCTTATCGCGATTCTGTCAGTTCTCGGTGCTTTGGCGATAGCTCTTTTCCTGAAAAAGAAGCAGTTCAAGAAGATCGCGGTGATCCCGCTTGCAATGGCGATAGTAGCTGGGGCAGG
>CAZBFD010000096.1:2869-6501 GCA_964491055.1 uncultured Eubacterium sp. | reverse complement strand
AGGACCGGTGCAGAAGCCGGCAACGTGCAGGCAGTTATGGACGGGGATATAGACGTATTTATCAACGAGGAACTTAAACAGCTGTAGAGCGTGCTGCGGATATCCCCCTGAGGGGCCGCTTTCGCTCGGTCCTCGTGTAGAGGTTCTAAGCTCGCACTTCGCCTGCAGCTCGTGTTCACTAAGAACCTGCACTGCGGAAACCCCTCAGGGGGATATCTGCAGCATGCATAATAGTTATACTTGATTCGAGAGGAGTAGCTTATGCTTCTTATCACCCTTATATCAGATCCAATAATACTTACGATACTAGCGGTGCTGAAGATACCGGGGTATTTTCTGTGCCTTAAGAAAATGGACCTTAAAAAAGCGACCGCATTCATCCCGTTCCTTGCGGAGCGTGAGATGACAAAGGTCCTGTTCAGGCGGATGAGGACGTTCTACAGACCGTTTATAATCTCGATCGTGTTCGTGGCGGCTGCGATATATCTGGATCCGTCAGTCGGCATGGGGCGTATCTTCATGCTGATCGCGAACATCGTATATGGATGGTTCCTGGTCAGGCTTTACTGGAAGCTGGGGAAGAGCTTCGGGAAAGGGATAATATTCAGGCTTTTCATGCTTACGTTTCCGGCTTTGTTCCTCCTTATCCTTGGGATAAGCAAGGCGGAGTACAAGCCGCTTGAGCTAAAGCCGCTGCCGCAGTACCCGAAGATCGTAGAATGGCTGCTCCGGGGCGTCGTGGCTCTGATCTCTGCTGCTGAAGTAATAGCGCTTGTTGTTGTCGTAGGGTTCATCACGATCCAGGTTCGCATGCCCGGGCCTCTGGTAGAATGGAACCTGAATGAATTTTACGATAAGACCAAGAATATAGAGGGAACTGATGAAGTAGTATCCAGGGAAGATGCCATGGGTGCTGATGCAGCCGCGGTAAGCACGATGGAGACGAGCAGGGAGAAATTTTTCCCTGACCATTCGCAGGATAAGAACGTCGTGGTGCTCACGTATATAGTCGGGGCTGACCTGGAGGATAAAGGCGGATTTGCAAGCACCAATATCAGGCAGATGATCGATTCCACTAAAGAGGGCAGCAGCTTGAAGTATGTCGTTCAGGCAGGTGGATCAAAGCGCTGGTTCACAGACGGGATCGAAACCGAGACATACGGCAGATATGAGATCCAGGGGGGAAATCTGACGAAGGTACAGGAGCTTTCCGATGAAATGAGCATGTCGGAAGTGAAGAACCTGGAGGATTTTCTGATCTGGGCTAAAGATAAATACCCGGCGGACAGGTATATGCTCGTGCTGTGGGATCACGGCGGCGGCGTCGCGATGGGCTACGGCATCGATCAATTTAACAAAAAGCATACAGAAAGTGAAGAAGATCCGACTTGGATCTACACGTCAGAAGTCATCGGGGCGATCAAAAAGTCAGGGATAAAGTTCGACCTGGTAGGTTTTGATGCCTGCCTTATGCAGGATATAGAGGTAGCTTCCAGCATGGAGCCATATGCCGATTACTTCCTCGCATCAGAGGAGACTGAGGGCGGCTACGGATGGTATTACACCTCAGCATTCGGAAAGCTCGCAAAGGACCCTGGAATAAGCACCGAAGATTTTGCTGTTGACCTGCTGTCATGCTATGACCAGGTGAACACCATCATAAAAGACGGGAAGCCTGACACGGGAGCGACACTGTCACTCGTAGACACCACGCTCGCGAAGCCGGCGTATGAGGAGTTCGAGAAATTCCTGGAAGAAGCCGGCAAACAGGTGAAGGATGATTCGGGCGCCTATGCGGATATGGCAACAGCGGGGACCAACGCATACAACTTCTATGATCATCTGCAGATCGACCTGGTCGACTATCTGGAGATCCTGAATAAGGTCGATTATGAAGAGGAGTTCGCGAGTGACGGCGAGATGAAGGACCTGATCAACAGGATCCACGCAAGCGTGCTCTACAGAAACAAGAATTCAGCGGATGGTATAAACGGTATAGCCTTCGCGTTCCCGTATAAAGCGATACAGTACTATGGCATGACAAGCAGTGAGCTCAAGTCCATGTCGCTTAAGACAGAGAGGAAGGTCTTCAACGATATATTCAGCATAATGGCTGTCCAGAAAAAGAAGGCCAGTGAGCGGGGCGAGAATGAATTGGCTGAAGCACTTGAAGAGGGCGATTTCACGTCAGCCCTGTATGAGCTCGCGGACATAGACTATACCAAAGAAGACTGGTATGTGAAAGGTTTTGAGAACTATGACAATTCAAAAGTACTGGTGGATATTCCGCTTAAGGAGACGCCTGACGGATACCAGATAGAGCTTCCGGAGAAGGCTTGGAAGATCATGACCGACTGCCAGACGGCGGTATGGCAGAAGACCGGCGAAAACGGCGAGAAGCTTAAATACCTCGGAACGGACCAGATAAGCAGTGAAGACGAGAACGGAAATCCACTTATCGTCATGGATGATTACTGGGTGCATATCGGAGGAGAGACAGTCTGCTACGAAGCTGATCCTGTGAAGGAGACCGACGAAGGCAGCATATATTCAGGAAAAGTCCGCGCCAGGCTGAATGATGAGATAGATATCCTGCTGTCGATCGAATGGGATCCGCAGAAAGATGAATCAGAAGACGTGGCGGAAGGCCATATCACAGGGTATATCGTTGTCGGAGAAGATATGTTCACCAGTATCTTCAACTCGAGAGAGACAGCGAAGCTGAATACCGGAGACACCATACAGTTTATATTTGATATATATGACGGGGAGGGGAAAGTCATCAAGACAGAGCCTTCCGGCAAGAAGATCCGCGTGATCAAGCAGGAGGATATCAAGGTCGAGGATGCCCCGATGGAAGACTGCGACATCGTGTTCAACGGTGTGCTGACGGACATATACCAGAGGACGATGACGACGGAGCAGCTCGAAATGCACGTTGGGGATTAGCGGGCAGACAGATGCTTAACATCTATTACGGACGGGAATCCGTCGACAAAGAGAAGTTCATATATGAGACTATAGCAGGGAGAGGCTTCAGCGCGGCCTCTCCTGTTTTGGTGCTTGTCCCTGACCAGTACACGCTTGAGGCAGAGCGCCAGGCGTTCAGGGTCATTGATCGTGATGCACTTATCGGGCTGGATGTATACAGCATATCCAGGCTTGAGCATAATGTGATAGCAGACCTTGGCCAGGGAGATGTGCAGTTCATCGATAAGTACGGCAGGCAGATGCTCCTTACAGGCGTTCTCGCGGGGCTTAAGGACGACCTCTCGGTCTATTCCGGCAATGTCAGGAAGCCCGCATTCATCGAGATGCTGAACGACTACATATCACAGCTCAAGCAGTACGACGTGACGCCGGAGATGTATAAAGAGATGGCTTCCGGCCTTCCGGAAGGTGATGCGCTGTCCCTCAAGACGCTCGACATCAGCAAAGTCTATACGGCGTACGATGAGCGCATCCGCGGTAAATATACCGACTCGGAGGACTATGTAGAGCTGTTTCTGGAGAAGGCAAACGGATCCGAGCTGCTCGCAAAAGCATCAGTCTGGGTATACGGGTTCGACAGCTTCGCCCCGAAGTCGCTCAAGGTGCTCGGGAAGCTCATGGCTTTGTGCCCGGAAGTGAAT
>CAZBFD010000096.1:0-2859 GCA_964491055.1 uncultured Eubacterium sp. | reverse complement strand
AACGATCTTCCTGCCGCTTAATCTGATTGCCTGCCCGGAAGTGAATGTCGTGCTCACATACGAAGAAGGAGCAGCCGACGAGGCTTTGTTCGGGCTCACGGGAACAGTCAGGGACAATCTCCTTGCTGAAGCCGCGGAGAATGGAGCAGCTGTCGGCAGGATCGCCTCGGTCGCGCAGATGTTCCCGGACGGAAGATACAGTGTGAAGAAGGCTTCCGGCGAGATCGAGCACCTCGAGCATGAGCTGTTCTCAATAATGCCGAGGCCGATGACAAATGGAGCAGAAGAGGGGATCACGGTAATAGAATCTGCTAATTTCTACAACGAAGCTGAGTCAGCAGCGGCATATATTCTGCATCTCGTCAGGGACAAAGGGTACAGATACAGGGACATAGCCGTTATCTGCAATGACGCGGAGAAACGTGGAGCAGCTCTCGAGCACGCGTTCGACGAGTACGGGCTGCCGGCGTTCGTGGATAAGAAGAGGAGCATATCCGGCTCGGGGATCGCGGTCTATATCTCTGCGATGATAACAGCGTGCACGCGCGGGATGAGGACGCAGGAGATATTCAGGGCGCTTAAGACAGGGCTCGGCGTCCTGGATCAGGATGAGACTGAAAAGCTTGAGAATTACGCGATATGCTACAGAATAGACAGGAAGCTGTGGAAGAGGAGCTTTACGTACGGCGCAGACAGATACACTGAAGACGAGCTTGCGTCACTTGAAAAGTCGAGAAAGCTCATGACCGTAGTGTTCGGCACGCTGGAGAGTCTTCTTAGAAAGAAACAGACATATTCGGAGTTCCTGGAAGGATTCTATAAGTTCCTTACTGAGGACGCCGGGCTGATCGGGAAGCTCGATGCACTTGTTTCGGCACAGGAAGAGTCAGGACTAAGGGATCTTGCTGAAGAAACAGTTCAGATCTGGCAGCAGGTGGTAAGCATACTCGACCAGATCGGCGCGATAATGGGAGAAGAACCTTTTGACGCTGAAGAGTTCCTGAACATATTCACAGTAGGGTTAAGACAGTCTGAGATCGGCATCATGCCGACGTCTCCGGATGACCTCATGGTCGGGACAATGCAGCGCACCAGAGTGGGAGCGGTCAGGGCAATAGTAGTTGTCGGGGCTAATGACGGCGTGATACCTCAGGGAGGATCCGGATCAGGACTGTTCGCTGAACAGGAAGAAGAGAGACTGGCCGAGATAGGTTTTGAGGCGTGTAAGTCTGAACAGGTGCGCCGTGAAGAGGAGCGACTTGCTATATACAGGAATCTTTCAAAGCCGGACGCGGAGCTATGGATAAGCTATACAGCAGCTGATGAGACAGGGGCTGCGCTCAGGCCGTCTGAACTTATCGAGGATATAATGCGGATATATCCATACAAGAAGATAGGCAGGGATATACTCAACACCGGGAATGCGGAAGACCTTATCGGAGGAAAAACGAGCACGCTCCGTCATCTTGCCGATGCCAGAGTCAAGGAAAGAGAAGGAGCAAAAGCTGATCCGGTATGGGACAGCGTGCTCGGATGGTACAGAGAGCACGAGCCCGTGACCGCGAAGAGCATAACGGAGAGTCTGGATTTTGATAATAGAGCATATCCTGTTGGGGAGAAACTGTCGGACATCATGTTTTCCGGAAGGGACGCTGACTCAGTGAGCGCGTCGAGACTTGAGAATTATGCCGGATGTCCGTTCAGGTACTTTATAGATTACGGCCTTAAGCCCGAAGAACGGCGTATTTTCGAGACGGGTTCACGTGAAATCGGCGATGTCTACCATGATTCACTCATGAAGATCACCTCTGAGCTCACCGAGCACGGGCTCTGGAGCACCGTTACGCCCGAGCAGCTAAGTGATATGGTCAGAAGGACAGTACGAGCAGAGAGAGAGGAATACGGCGACGGGGTATTCCGTTATTCCGGGAGCGATTCATACCGGGCAGACCGTGTGGAGAAGACTCTTATGGAGGCACTGGACGTTCTTGTGCAGCACGCACGCGCCGGAAAGATCGCCGGGAGCAGATACGAGCAGGTGTTCGGACGGTGCTCAGACATACCGCCTGTCGAAGTGGACGCCGGCGGGGAAAAAGTCTATATCGAAGGAAAGATAGACAGGCTCGACCTCCTGGAGAACGGCAGGGTCAAGATAATAGACTATAAATCAGGCCTGAAGACTCTTACGGACCAGACCATATGAGCGGGATACAGCCTTCAGCTCATGCTTTATATGAAGGCCGCACAGGAAGGTGTCCGCGAGCCGGCCGGAGTGTTCTATTTCTACCTCGGCACAAGAGATATAGACACCGACGACCTTAAAGGCGTGAGCATCGCAGATGAGGCAGATCCTGAAGCTACGCAGGCAAAGCGCGCCCCGAGCATGCAGGGTATAGTAGTGAACGATCCGGAGACGATCTCAGAGATACTCGGCGACGATAAAACAGGGAGGATCGCATCGATCAAGCCTGATAAAGACGGTGTTTACCGTGGGACACACAATAACATGGTGCTCGCTGAGAATGAATTCACGGACCTTCAGGAAGCCGTGGACGAAAAAGTCCAGGAGCTTGCCCGCGGGATAAAAGAAGGCCGTATCGACATCAACCCGATGAGAAGCAAAGGCGAGCGGCTCGCATGCCGGTATTGCCCGTACCTTTCCATCTGCAGATTCGATACTGGATTCAGGGGATGCAGGTACAACGACATAGACTGAAAAGTTGTCAAAAAGAACCGTCCCCATTGACAACTCAGGAGGTCTTGACTTTTGTGGAGTATTGCTGTAATATAATCAATACAACTGAATTGCTAAAGACTATGACGGAGACAGTAGTCCGGCAGTGAAAAGGTCCAAGCGAG
>CAZBFD010000095.1:0-6515 GCA_964491055.1 uncultured Eubacterium sp. | reverse complement strand
CATCTCGGACAGAGTGAGCATACACCTCCGCATGGGCGTAAAGCCGTGGCAGGAGGGAGTCAGGCCGATCCTCCAGTTCGACCAGGCGCGCGCCGCCAGCAACAAAGTCCGCGGCAACTACCAGAACCCGCTGAAGATCTACGGTGTGGAGATGATGGAGAAGGAGCTTCTCGACCAAAGGCTGTTCAACGACCTCAAGACCGCCGTGGACGACTACCAGTTCAGGGTCTACTACCAGCCTAAATACGACATTCAGTGCGACCCTCCGAGGTTAAGCAGCGCCGAGGCGCTGATCCGCTGGATACACCCGGACCTCGGGTTTATCCGCCCGGACGACTTCGTGCCTTTGTTCGAGGGTAACGGCGTGATCGGCGTGGTCGACCACTTCGTCTGGAAAGAGACAGCAAAACAGATAAAGGAATGGCACGATAAGTATGACTTCTCACTTCCGGTGTCGGTCAACCTGTCCAGGTCGGACGTGTTCAATCCTGACCTCAAGGATATGTTCGTGGATCTGGTCAAGGACAACGGCCTCTCATATAAAGAGCTTAAGATAGAGCTCACCGAGTCGGCGTACACAGAAAACGTCGACAAGGTCCTCGAGGTCATCGGCGGCCTTCAGAAGCTGGGCTTCGAGATCGAGATGGACGACTTCGGGTCAGGCTATTCGTCGCTGAACATGCTCTCCAACATGCCTTTCGACGTGCTCAAGATGGACATGGTATTCGTCCGGAACCTTGAGACAAGCGAGACGGACCGCCACCTGATCAAGCTCGTACTAGACATTGCAAAGTACCTGAAAGTTAAGGTCGTCGCAGAGGGCGTGGAGACAGAGGGCCAGATGCAGTTCATGAAAGAGAACGGCTGTGACCTCATTCAGGGCTACTACTTCAGCAAGCCGCTCCCGCCGGAGGAATTCGAGAAACTGATCGAGAAAGAGATCTCGATCCAGAGATAGAAAGGAAACAAAGGCAATGACACTACAGGAATTATATGAAGAGATCGGTGGAAGCTACGAGCAGGCGGCAAAAGTGCTCCGCGTGGAAAAGCTCATCGATAAGCACATCAGGAAATTCACGAAGAATAGCGTAGTGGAGAACCTTCTCGCAGCAGGCGAGACGCTCGATCCTGAGCAGATGTTCGAGACAGCGCACGCCGTAAAAGGAGTCAGCGGCAACCTCGGCCTCACAAAGCTGTACGACCTTTCATCAGAGCTCTCAGACGAGTTCCGCCCCGGAAACGCCAGACAGCATACCGATGACGAAGTGCGGGCAAAGCTCGCCGAAGTCAAAGAAGTCTACGACAGGACCGCAGCCGGCATCGCCGCTTACGAAGAATCATACTGCTAATATATTTGACAGCGATGCTCCTGAAAAGACGCTCCGAAAAGGGCCTGGCCCCTTTCGGAGGTTTCGGGAATATTGGAGACCAGCATGAATAACGAGACTGATAATAACAGAGAAAAGAAAGGCGTCGCTTACCTGACTGCGCTTGGCGCGTGGGCGCTGGCTTTTGGCTGCGCGGTAGGCTGGGGCTCTTTTATGATGCCGGGGAACACGTTCCTTCCGATTGCGGGGCCGCTGGGCACTTATCTTGGGATGGCGCTCGGGGCTGTAGTCATGATGGTGATCGCGGCGAACTTCCATTATCTTATGAACCGCTTCCCTGATGCCGGCGGAACGTACACGTATACTAAGAAGTGCTTCGGATATGACCACGGGCTCTTAAGTGCCTGGTTCCTGATACTTACGTATTTAGCGATCATATGGGCGAATGCATCTGCAATACCACTTGTCGCCCGTACGCTCCTCGGAGGAACGTTCCAGTTCGGCTTCCATTATCAGGTCGCGGGCTTTGATGTATACGGAGGCGAGGTCATGCTCGCCGTATTTGCACTTTTGATCTCTGCTTTCGTATGCCTGAGGAGGAAGGCTGCCGAGCTCTCGCAGATAGTGATGGCGATCCTGCTTTTCGGAGGGATAGTGATCTGCCTTATAGCGGCTTTGATAAATACTGATGTGGCTGAGCCGTTCTATCCTTCGTTTTCGCCTGACCATACTCCGATGGGCGGAGTGATAACCATATTTGCGCTCGCACCGTGGGCGTTTGTTGGTTTTGAATCGATAACGCATTCTGCCGCTGAAGCAAAGTTCGACCTTAAAAAGAGCTTCGGCATAATGCTGATCGCACTCATCACAGCGGGAGCGGCATATTCATTTCTTGCGCTTCTTGCTGTGACAGCGCTCCCGGACGGATGCGCAACATGGGTGGACTATATAAAGAATCTGGGGAATTTTGAGGGGATCCAGTCAGCTCCGACATTCAACGCTGCGTATGCTGCACTCGGGAACATAGGCTCCCTTATCCTCGGAGTCGCTGCGCTCTGCGGGATGTTTACAGGGCTCATCGGTAATTTCATCGCATTATCAAGGCTTATGTCATCGCTTGCGGACGACGGTATGGTGATGGGCTGGTTCGGTAAAAGAAACAGCGATAATGTGCCGGTGAACGTGATATATATCACGCTTGCGATCTCAGTTATCTTCCCGTTCCTCGGACGTACAGCGATAAGCTGGATCGTGGACGTGACTACAGTCGGCGCTACCATAGCATACGCGTTCGCTTCAGGCGCCGCGTGGAAGTCGGCAAAGGAAGAAGGGAATTCACTGTTCAAGTGGACCGGCTTCGCCGGAATCGTCATCTCGATTTTGTTCGCATTCGAGTTCCTGGTCCCGAACCTCACTTCGGTACAGACACTTTCCACGGAATCATACCTCATCCTTGCGGCGTGGGGGATCCTCGGGTTCATCACATTCCGCCACATCCTGATAACACATGACACGAATCATCTGCTCGGGCGGTCGACGATCGCATGGATCGTGCTCCTCGGGCTCATCATATTCACAACAAGCGTCTGGCTGCTTCAGTCGGCGGAGAACACGATCTCAAACTCCATGGCTGAGATGGAGCAGCTTTATGAGCAGGGCTCGGTGTTCACCCCGGACAAGCCGATATACAAATATCTCTGGGAGGCGCTCAACAAGATCAACAAAGTGCTCCTGAGAGACATAATAATCCAGGTCAGCCTGATCGTGACCGCGCTCGCTTTCCTGTTCAATATCTATTCGATCACACAGAAGCGTGAGCGCCAGACGGAGGTAGAGAAGGCAATAGCGGAGAACGCCAGCAGAGCCAAGACGAGCTTCCTCTCCAACATGAGCCACGAGATCAGGACGCCGATGAACGCGATCATCGGGCTTGACTCTATCGCACTCAGGAATCCTAACCTTCAGCCGCAGACACGAGAGCAGCTGGAGAAAATCGGCGCGAGCGCAAAGCACCTGCTCGGGCTGATAAACGATATCCTGGATATGAGCAGGATCGAGTCGGGCAGGATGGTGCTTAAGGATGAGGAATTCTCGATAAGGGAGCTCCTTGACCAGGTCAACATAATAATAAACGGGCAGTGCCAGGACAAGGGACTGCATTATGAATGCAAGGTCGTCGGCCGTATCCACGATTATTATTACGGCGATGACATGAAGCTGAAGCAGGTAATGATTAATATCCTCGGAAACTCTGTAAAGTTCACGGAAGTCCCGGGCCAGGTAACTCTCACTGTTGAGCAGACCGCAGAAGAAGACGGAATGTGTACTCTTCATTTCGCGATGAAGGATACCGGAGTCGGTATGGACGAGGAATACATACCGAAGATCTTCGAGGCATTCTCACAAGAAGACGCAACGATGACGAACAAGTACGGCGGAAGCGGCCTCGGTATGGCGATCACGAAGAGCTTCGTGGAGATGATGGGCGGAGATATCATGGTCGAAAGCAAGAAGGGCGTCGGTTCGACGTTCACAGTGACAGTTTCGCTCAGGGCTTCAGACAGGACGTTTATGCAGGAAGAGAAATTCAACATTCCTGAAGGCTTCCGCATCGCTATGGTCGATGACGATGAAGTCTCATGCGACCACGCGAAGATAGTGCTTAACGATATAGGGTCAGACTGTGATATCTATGAAGACTCAGAGAAAGCGCTCGCAGCGATACGCGAAGCTCACGACAACGGGGATGATTACAGCCTTGTTCTCACCGACTACAAGATGCCTGGCCTGACAGGACTTGAACTTACTAGGAAGAT
The DNA here is from genome assembly GCA_964491055.1 of uncultured Eubacterium sp. Classification (GTDB taxonomy): domain Bacteria; phylum Bacillota; class Clostridia; order Peptostreptococcales; family Anaerovoracaceae; genus Aminicella. The sequence continues at coordinate 2,371 of CAZBFD010000095.1, read as the reverse complement.
CCGCGAGTTCGACGGCGGCAGGACCGCGGTCATCATGCTGACCGGGTACAACTGGGATATCATTGAAGACGAGGCTTTGACCGAAGGCGTGGACGGGATCATCGCAAAGCCGCTCTTTGCGGAAAGTCTGCTTCGTGAGATCCACGCCGTGCTCATGAGACGGGCCGGTGAAGAGGTCAATGAAGCTGAAGAAGAGCCTGAGGCAGAGAGGAACCTTGCCGGAAAGCGAGTCCTTATGGCAGAAGACGTGGAGCAGAACGCCGAGATACTGGAAGACCTGCTCGATCTTGAGGACATCGAGCACGAGCATGCTCTTAACGGTAAGATCGCAGTTGATATGTTCTCGCAACATCCGGTCGGGTATTACGATGTCATCCTCATGGATGTCCGCATGCCTGTGATGGACGGGCTGACTGCTACACAAGAGATCCGTGCGCTCAGGAGGCCTGACGCGAAGACAATACCTATCATCGCGATGACGGCGAACGTATTCGACGAAGACGTCCAGCGGTCCAAGCAGGCCGGCATGGACGCACACCTCTCAAAGCCGGTCGAGCCGGAGAAGATGTACGATACGATAGCAAAGCTGATAGCCGAGCGCGAGGATAAATAAAGAACTTATTTTGCAGGCAGAGAGAGGCTTGTTGGTATGAAGGAATCTGAGTATACAGTTGAAGAGATGAGGGAGCTCCTGGACAGCATGTCGGGGATGTATGACCTGGCGAGGGTCGTGGACCCGATCGAGTGCCGCATCCTGGATTGTGGTAAGGATGGAAAGCTCAGCATGAATGATCGCTGTTACGGTATCTGGAACTCTGACCAGAAGTGCGTTAACTGCACAAGTGCGGTCGCGTGCCAGACCGGATGCCACCAGGAGAAGAACGAGCACTTTGACGAGAATGTCTATCATATCCAGTCTAATCCTGTAAAACTGAGGCTCCCGGACGGCGGCGCGTATGACGCGGTCGTCGAGCTAGTCAGTGTGGAAAAAGAGAATAAAGATAACGTCACCGGAACGAATGACCGCAGAGCTGAGAATGTGACCGGCCGCGCGGCGATGTATAAGGCAACACATGACCCGCTGACAAAAGTCCTGAATTCGGGTGCCTTCTATGAGGAGATACGCCAGTGGATCGTTGATGATCCTGATATGGACCGCGTCATGATCGTTGCGAATATAAGGGAGTTCCGGCTCGTCAACGCTTTGTTCGGAGTGCTGAAAGGTAATGAGGTCCTCGTCCGCACAGCGGGACGCCTGCAAGGTATCGCGGACAGAGCGGGAGGGCTTTGCGGCCGTATCGGCGGCGACAAGTTTGCCATCTTCGTTCCGGCCGAAGGCTTTGACGAGAAGGTTTTGACAGATGCGGTGCAGAATCTCGCAGAGTCGTTCAGCAGCGGTCTGTACACTTTCTGCATCCAGTTCGGGGCATATGAGGTGAAGGACTCGTCGATCCCTGTGTCGGTCATGTGCGACCGCGCAAACGCGGCGCTCCACACGCTCCGCGGCGACCTCACTGTCGGCGTCGCGTACTTTGACGATTCGATGATGAAGAGGAGCCTGTTCCGGCAGGAGATCATCAGCGGGTTCGAGGAGGCGCTGGCGAACGATGAGTTCCAGATGTACCTCCAGCCGCTTGCCGAAGAAAGCGGCCGCGTGTTCGGTGCCGAGGCGCTGGTCAGGTGGGTCAGGCCGGACGGCACGGTCATCATGCCGGGTGACTTCATCGAGACGCTCGAGCAGGCTGGACTTATCCACGAGCTCGATGTATACATGTGGGAGCATGCAGTGCGGCAGCTCGTGGCATGGAAGGGAACGAGCAAGGCCTCGCTCTCCATTTCGGTGAACATGTCTGCCAAGGACTTCTACAGCATCGACATCTACAAGACTCTGACTGAGCTCGTCGAAAGATATGGCGTGGACAGCAGCCTTCTCCGTCTGGAGATCACCGAGACCGCGATGCTCGAAGACCTTAAGAAGACAGACGCAATAATAACAAAGCTCCGCGATTACGGCTTCATCGTCGAGATCGACGACTTCGGGAAAGGATATTCATCGATCAGCCTGTTGAAAGAGATCCAGGCAGACGTCCTCAAAATCGACATGAGCCTTATGCGCGAGATCGAGAGCCGCGACCGCAGCAAGATCATCCTCGCTGCGATCATCCAGATGGCGCACTCACTTGGCATGGACGTGATCACAGAAGGCGTCGAGACAGAAGAACAGCTTCAGTCCCTCGCCTCACTCGGCTGCAGCCACTTCCAGGGCTACTACTTCTACAAGCCGATCCCAGTGCCGGAGTTCGAAGGATGCTGCTGAGTGTATAGAAATACTCCTGAAAGGGACTACTCCTGAAAGGGACAGTCCCCAATA
>CAZBFD010000094.1:3123-6516 GCA_964491055.1 uncultured Eubacterium sp. | reverse complement strand
GAAGCAAAGTTCATCCCGGACAAGAAGCCTTGGGAAGTTCCTGCTGAGATCTACATGCCATGCGCGACACAGAACGAGATCAACCTCGACGATGCAAAGATGATGGTAGAGAACGGCGTGAGATACATCTGCGAAGCATCCAACATGCCTTGCACGAACGAAGCTACACAGTATTTCAAAGATCACGGTGTTATCATCGGACCTGCTAAGGCAGCAAATGCCGGCGGAGTTGCATGCTCCTGCATCGAGATGGGCCAGGATGCACAGCACACATTCTTCACAGCAGAACAGGTATATGCTCAGCTTGAGCAGATCATGATCAACATCCACAAGCAGGCAGAAGACGCCGCAGCCAAGTACGACCTCGGCTACGACCTCGTTGCAGGCGCTAACATCGCAGGCTTCGAGAAAGTTGCAGACGCAATGATGTCACAGGGCATCATCTAGACCTGATAAGAATACTTAAAAACCTGCCAGTCACCTGGCAGGTTTTTTATTTGCTTTTTCCGTCCTTTAAAAGAATCAACTCCGCTATTCTCATTTCTTCAGGAATTCTTCCAGTTTCTCACCTAGCCCTTCTGCGACATAATAGCCTTCCAGATATGCCTTTTTCAGCTTGGCAGGATCCTTTTCCAGCCGTCCTATATCTAGATTTCCCATAGGGGCTATCCTGAATATCGTGCCGTTCCTGACGCCTTCATCAATGTAGTCCATCGTCTCATTATATACTTCGGCGCGGTGTCTCATTGCCTCGACCATTTCAGGATACTTCCGGTACTTCACTGAGATTATATCTATCAGTTTCTCGGGTTCTTTCCGGTATCCTGCCGGTCTGGTCAGTACTACAACGTTCTTTTCGCATCCGAACGATTCAGATGCACGGACAGGCACTGAATCCGCGATACCGCCGTCCATATACGGTATCCCGTTTATATAAACCATCCGGGCAAGAAGCGGCAGCGAGCTCGACGCACGCACTATGTCCACATCCTCTATAAGATCCTTTACCTGGAGATATTCGGCCTCACCTGTCAGACAGTTCGTCACGCCTGCCCGGAATGTGATCCCGCTTTCCTTAAAGTGTTCGTTGTCGAGTGGATATAACTCCTCCGGTATCTTGTGATAGATGAAGTCGGCGCCGAACAGGTCGCCCGTCTTGATCAGATTCCTTTTGCTCATGTAGCGCTTGTCGTCCAGATAATCCGTCGATACTATATACGACCTGCTGCGCTGCCCTGTCACATAGCTGCACGCATGGCACGCCCCGGCTGAGACGCCTATCACATGATCAAAAACTATACTTTTATCAAGCAGATAGTCTATCACTCCGGCAGCAAATATGCCGCGAAGTCCTCCGCCTTCAAAAACTATTCCCGTGCTCATATTCCCCTCCTGATATCACTGTACCTGCACTGCCTCACCAATATCGAACAGGTACAGATACTTTTCCTTTACCGGCTTTCCTGTCGCTTTCTCTATCGCGTCAGCGTACATGTCGAGCTGGATCCTGTACGTCTCTGTGATGCGGGCTTTCTCTTCGTCCAGGCTCCGGTTCCTGTCGATACGGTTCGTCTTGTAATCAATCAAAACCTCTCCGCCATCTTCTTCAAGCCAGCAGTCGATCACTCCCTGTACGAGCACGTCCTCACCGCTTACTTCGATCTTTGACTCAAATGTCTGCTCTTTGTGGAGCATGCTCGCTTCTGATGCTGCTATGCAGCGCTTTCCAATGTCAGTCTCAAAGAATTTACTGATCCTGCCCAGGTCGACTTTCTTTACCTCATCTTCAGTGAAGATGGCGTCATTCACAAGCTCCGCCGCTTTTCCGGCGATATATTTATATCCTTCATGCCCGGCTCTGCTGAAGTCCAGCTTTTCCATGATCTTATGGTACACAGTGCCGATCTCAGCAGCAGTCATCTTCTGCTCGCCGCGCATAAATCCCGGGATGATATCCTTGAAATGCTTACTTCTGCTTTCTGTATGCGAATTCTGGCCCGGATATTCCATTTCATCAGTTGACCCTGGAATGATCGGCTTAAGCAGCCTGCCCGCATCTTCACCTTCCATGCCAGGACCAGTGACAGAAACTTCACGCATCTTTGCCTGGTTTAGCCCGGTGACCGATGTCTTTGCCGCCAGCTCTCCTGCTGCCTTATACGGATATTCATATCCAAGCCGCGCTATCAGCTCATCAGTGCTGATTGCAGGATGACCAGGCTGCCCGTCCTGCATCGAAGCTTTTTCTGATCCATCAGGTGCTGAAAGGCCTTCATGTGCGTCCTGCGGCGAAAGAGGTTTTGATATCAGTTCAGCACCGGATACCCGCACGACCTCAGGGAGATACCTCGACATCCTGAGGAGCGTTGCATCCGAATACTGCCCTGCATCAAGAGTTGCCATGACCTTTTCATAATCCGCCGCGCCCAGGAGATAGAATGTCTCGCGCGCCCTTGTCACCGCGACATAGAACACGCGCTTAAGCTCGTCGGTTTCTGCCTTCTTTTCTTTCTCTGTGATGATACGCTGGATCAGGCTGTCTTCGCGGAGATGACGTACAGGATCTTTTGCCCTGAGGCCAAGTCCGATATTGCGGTCGAAATCGATTCCGGAGCTGCAGTCTCCTTTCGGCTGATTATCCATGCCGGCGAGGATCACGACCGGGTACTCCAGGCCTTTGCTGTGGTGGATCGTCATCAGGCGTACGACGTTTTCATTCTCCGAGAAAAGCGTCGCCTGCGGCATCTCCACCTGGTTCTTCTTCAGCGTGTCGATATACCTGATGAATCCGTAAAGCGAGCCAAGAGAACGCTCCGAATACTCGCGCGCCCTGTCAGCAAGGAGCCTGAGGTTTGCCTGCCGCCCGGCGCCGCCCGGGAACGTTCCGGTTATCACATAGTATCCGGTCTCATTCAGGATCCGCCAGATCATATCGGCCAGCGGAAGTGTCACAGCATACGTCTGCCACTTCTTTATCTCATCAAAAACCCGTCTGCACTTCCGGCAGAGCGCTTCCGGCACATCCGCTTCGCCGCCAGCCGCCGCTTCAGCCGCTTCCACGTAGCTGCCATCCCTGTGGAGCTTACGGATAATGGCGAGCTCATCACAGCTGAACCCGAATATCTCTGACCTTAACAGCGCGATGAACGGCACGTCCTGCCGCTTGTTATCGATCACGCTGAGAAGCGCCAGGGCCACATTTATCTCTATCGTATCAAAGTATCCGTCTTTATCATCAATGTAAAGCGGGATCCCGGCTTCACGGAACACCGTTCGGTACCCTTCTGCGCTTCTCCTGAAAGAGCGCATGAGTATAACTATGTCACGGTAGTCGACTTCCCGTGTCTCTCCAGAACGTGGATCAGTATACTCCTTTCCGATGTTCTCTCGTAT
>CAZBFD010000094.1:0-3023 GCA_964491055.1 uncultured Eubacterium sp. | reverse complement strand
CCCGTGTCTCTCCAGAACGTGGATCAGTATACTCCTTTCCGATGTTCTCTCGTATAATCTGGACCGCTTGCCGTGCTTCCAGTTCTTCTTTCTTTATGTCCTCCAGCTCTGCTCCGGCAGCATCGTCCGGCGCCTTCATGTCGGCGCTTCCAGTTGCAGTTTTCTCTGCTTTTTTATCAGCTTTCCCGTTTGTCTCTTCTGTCTCGTCTGCCTGAGCAGCTCGGTCAACTATATAAGTCTTCGGTTCCGGGAGAGCATGCTCGCCCGCTTCCACTCCGCATTTCAGTTCTGCGTCTTCATCGTAGCCTTCCATGAGCGGCCTGAACATGTTGTTTATCTCACGGATCACCGGAGGCTTGCTCCTGAAGTTCCGGTTCAGGTCGATCTTGACCGGGCCTGCAGCGCTTCCTTTCTCTCCGCCCTGCTGCATTCCTTTCCTGTATGCATCATATTTGTTCTGGAATATCTCCGGGTCAGCCAGCCTGAAGTGATAAATCGACTGTTTGATGTCGCCGACCATAAACATGTCGTCAGGCCTTGCGATCATTCCGGCGATCGTTTCCTGCATGTAGTTAGTATCCTGGTACTCATCAATGAAGATGTACTGGAACAGGTCCCTGTAATAATCGGAAGCTTCTTTATGCCCGAGGATCTCATACGCATAATGCTCCATATCTGAGTAGTCGATCCCCTGGTGCTCGCTCTTTATGTCATGGAACAGCTGGTCAAAACGCCTGACCAGCCTTGCCAGTGTTCTTGCGTAAGGCGCTGTCATCCGCAAGACCTTCGTCATCGTCTCAAGATCCGAATAGCAGAGCTTAAGGACAGCCTTGATATTATTCTTGTAGCCGTCGCGAAGTGCTTTTACGGTATCCTTTATGAATTCGTATGCTTCTTTCTCATCTTTTCTTGCCGCTATCCTCGCGAACTGGATCTGCCGCGCCGCTGACGCGATTCTGTCTATATCCGATCCATTCCCGATGTCCCTGATCGCCGCGGCATCTTCCTCAACGATGTCTGCCATGCGGTCCAGGCCTTCGTCCCTGAGCAGCTTCACAGCTGCGCCGGCACTTTCCAGTGCAGTATCAAGATCCCGTCTGCACAGTTTAAGCAGTTCTCTGCAGGCTTCAGTCTTTTCAAAACCTTCTTTGTCGAGCTCCAGTTCTTCTATCTTCTCGTCCAGTACGTTAAGCCCGTCAGGAACAGCTTCCAGCTTTCTGTAGAGGCTGAGTATCAAGTCACGGGCTTCGTTATCATTTTTCTCACCGGAATATGAATCAAGAAAAGCCCTGAAATCATCTCTTCCCTCTTCATATTCAGAATCGAACAGCTCTTCCAGCGCTTCTTCCTTGAGGACTTCAGCTTCAGCTTCATCGATCACCCTCGTTCCCGGCTCAAGATCAGTAAGATAGAAGAGTTCCTTTATCACCCTTTGTGCGAATGAGTGGAAAGTACTTATCTGCGCGTTATGAAGATTATCAAGCTGTTTCCTGATCCACTCCTGCTCGTCTGCAAGGCCAAGGTCCCCGACAGCTTCCGCGAGCCGCTCCTTAAGAGCCTGCCTCAGGCGATCACGCATCTCCGCCGCCGCAGCATTAGTGAACGTAACGATAAGCATACGGCTCACCGGGACACGATCCTCAAGGATCAGTCTCGTAGCCCGTTCCACCATAACTGCAGTCTTACCGGAGCCCGCACCAGCAGACACCAGAATGTTCCTGCCCCGCTCAGTTATCGCCTGAAGCTGTTCAGTTGTCCACTTCTTTTCGCCCATAACCATTATTTATATCAGACACATCGCCCAGATGCTCAAAATATTATTTAAGGTACTCTTCGACTGCACTTTTATACTCATTGTACGGATCCACCGGCGCTCCGCTGAATATTTTCTTGATCTTGCCGTCCTTTATAATCACCGTACGAGGTATTGTAAAGGCTCCATATTGCTGACTGACGCTGTCCTCTTCATCATACGCCACATCAAACGTGTAGCCGGTTTCCTTCAGAAAATCATCGACTTCCTGCTTAGTCTCGGCGCAGTCCACCAGCACGATACTGAGGCCGTCTATATTATCATCTGTTAGCTTCTGTATATCCGGCATCTCGTCGACACAGTAACTGCACCACGTTGCCCAGAAGTTCAGCATCACCACATCATCTTTGTGTTCAGACAGTGTAAACGTGCTTCCGTCAGTAAGCTCCACCGAGAAGTCCGGCGCCTCTTCATCCTCGGAAGCATTATTCCCACCAGATCCGCTAGAGCATGCTCCGGCCGCCATAAGAACCATGACCGCCATAAGCAGTATCAGAATCTTTTTCATTCCCCTGTCCCTCCTGTTTCTATCGTAAACTGAATCACGCAAAAAGGCAACTGTCCACAAAAACGCACATGTTTGTGAAGACATGATTTTGTGGTATTATACTAATATGAAATTAAAGAGATTTTGATTACATAAATGAATGGAGAAGTAATATGGATATAAAGAGACCTTCGATGATTCTGATAATGGACGGGTTCGGGCTGAACGACAGCACGTACGGTAATGCTATCGCGCAGGCTAATAAACCGGAGCTTGATGAGATATTCCGTAAATACCCTGGGACAAGGATCCACGCGTGCGGACATTATGTCGGCCTTCCTGACGGGCAGATGGGCAACTCTGAAGTCGGCCACATGAACATCGGTGCCGGCAGGATCATTTACCAGTCGCTTTCCAGGATCACGATGGCTATAGAAGACGGAAGCTTTTTCAAAAATGAGGCGCTTCTCCACGCGATCGAGCACGTCAAGAAGAATGGATCGGCACTCCACATCTCGGGGCTGCTCTCAGACGGCGGCGTGCACAGCCACATCGACCACATCAAGGCTTTGATCGACCTCGCCGAGAAGAACGGTGTCGAAGAGTTCTACATCCACTGCTATCTTGACGGGCGTGACGTTCCGCCGAGGTGCGCGGTCCAGTACATCAAAGAGATCGAGCAAAAACTCGCCGGCACACACGGACGCATCGCGACTGTTCACG
>CAZBFD010000093.1:0-6666 GCA_964491055.1 uncultured Eubacterium sp. | reverse complement strand
CGGGGCGACCCAGGAGGCGATGGACCCTGTGCGGTTCATCACAAACCACTCGACAGGAAAGATGGGCGCAGCTATCGCCCGTGAGGCAGCATCCCGCGGCGCAAAGGTAACATACATCAAAGCCTCGACTTCTGTTCCGGATCCTGACGGATGCGACGTGGTACCAGCAGTGTCCGCAGCAGACCTCTGCCGTGAAGTGACAGAGCGCGCAGGATCAGCTGACATAATCGTCATGGCTGCTGCTGTTGCTGACTACAGGCCGAAGACCGTCAGTGCAGATAAAATGAAGAAGAAAGACGGCGAGCTTACGCTTGAGCTCGAGAGGACGACAGACATCCTGGCAGAGCTCGGAAAGCGCCGGGCAGAAGGAAAGCTTCCTGCAGGACAGTTCATCTGCGGCTTCTCAATGGAGACAAAAGACCTGATCGAGAATTCACGCGCAAAGCTCGAGAAGAAAAACTGCGATATGATCGTCGCCAACAACCTGAAAGAACAGGGAGCAGGTTTCGGGCATGACACCAATAAAGTGACGCTCATAACCAAAGACGGGAACGAAGAGCTTGAGCTCATGTCAAAGCAGGATGTCGCGGCGGCTATACTCGACAGGATAGTGAAGACATCATTCACGGAAGTGTGAGTCACATTTTCTTGACATAGCTATAAATAAATTATAAAATATAATTCACCGCATTCGCGGGACAGTATGGGTTTTGATGATTTCCGGAAGGGGAGGTCCAGATGAAAGTTTTTCCTGCTATCGATCTCAGAGAAGGTAATGTAGTAAGGCTTCTTAAGGGTGACTATAACAAGATGACTGTGTATGGGGAAAATCCTCTTGAAGTGGCGCAGGAGTTTGAGGACGCCGGCGCTGAGTATCTTCACGTGGTGGACCTTGACGGCGCGATCGACGGCTCGCAGCCGAACTTTGCGGCAGTCCGCGACATCATCGAGGGAACAGGCCTTAAAGTCGAGATCGGCGGCGGCATCAGGAACGAGGACATCATCGTGGACTACGCACAGATCGGCGCGCTCCGCGTGATCATCGGAACGATGGCGATAAAAGACCCTGAGTTCACGGCCCGCATGATCAACAAGCACGGAAAAAACGTTGCGATCGCCATGGATATAAATGACGGCTATGTCGCGATCAAAGGCTGGACGGAAGTAACAGATAAGACCGTTGATGAGATGTGCCAGGACCTGATCGACGTTGGAGACAGGACAATAATCTGCACAGACATTTCAAAAGACGGCGCCATGGAGGGAACCAACATCGAGCTGTACAAGAAGCTCGTTGAAGAATACGGGGACTACGTGGATATTATCGCGTCAGGCGGCATCTCAAGCATGGACGACCTGGAAAAGCTCCAGGAAGTCGGAGTGGACGGCGTCATAATCGGACGCGCACTGTACAACGGCGCACTCGATCTCGGAGAAGTGCTTGCCAACTTCGCTGGATAGTCCGAAAGAATAAATGTGTTAATAAGGGCAGGCTGGAAACAGCCTGCTTTTTTGATAGATAGTTGAATTGTTGTGTAGTTTGTGTGAAAAAACGCCAAGACGTTTGAAATGGCGCAATTTATATGGTAATATTATGCCTGTGAAATTATTGCCGTTTAAGGAGAAGATATATTATGAGCGACGAAGAAAAGAAAATGGAAGAGGCTGAAGAGAGGGCTGCTGAGGTGAAGGAAGCCGTCGAGGACAAGGTCGAGGAAGTCAAGGAAAAAGCTGACGAGGTTAGAGAGACTGCTGAGGCAAAGGCAAGTGACGCAGTCGAAGCTCTGGATGATAAGGCTGACGAGATCGAAGAGAAGGTAAAGGCTGCTAAAGAAGAAATGAAGGAGAATTCCGACGCTGCCAAAGCTGCTGTTGAAGAAGCTAAGGAAGACGCTGCGGAGAAGAAGGAAGAGCTCAAGGAAGCAGCCGAAGAGAAGATTGAAGAAGCTAAGGAGAAGATCGACGAGTTCGAGGACGAGGTAGTAGAGAAGCAGGAAGCTGACGAAGCTGAGCTCGCGGAGAAGGTCGAAGCTGCTAAGGAAGAGATGGAAGAGAACTCTGAAGCTGCTGAGGCTGCTGTAGAGGAAGCAGTAGAGGAGGCTAAGTCAGCAAAGCAGCAGAGAAAAGAAGAGAAAGCTGCCAAGAAGGCTGAAAAAGCTGCTGCAGAGGCAGAAGCCGCTGCAAAGGCAAAGAAGACCATAAGCACGAAGACGGTTGTCCTGATCACTCTCGCGATATGTGCAGCCGTTCTGATCGGAGTCGTCCTGTACATGAATCAGCCTGAGAAGAATACATACGAGAAGATATCAAACTATGACGATTATGTAACTCTCGGAGATTATAAAGGACTGAAATACGTCAAGGAAGACATCACCGTAACTGATGAGGAAGTAAAGCAGGAGATCGACAGCAGGCTCCAGGCAAAGTCCACGACTGAGGATGTTAAGAAGGGCAAGGTCAAGGACGGTGACAACGTCAATATCGACTATGTAGGAAAGATCGACGGTAAAGAATTTGATGGCGGAAGCGCTGAAGGATACACGCTGACTATCGGATCAGGATCATTCATCGACGGATTCGAGGAAGGCCTGATCGGAAAGAAGATCGGCGACACCGTGACACTCGACCTCAAGTTCCCGGATGACTACACAAATGAAGACGTAGCCGGAAAGGACGTAACATTCGAAGTCAAGATCAACTCGAAGCAGGTCACAAAGACTCCGGAATATGATGAAGACTTCATCAAAGAGAATTCGGACTATGATAACAAAACCGACTACGAAGCTTCTGTAAAGGAAGACCTCGAAAAAGAGAAGAAGGAAACTGCTGAGAACACAGCAAAGCAGTCACTCTGGAGCGAGGCAGTCGAGCATTCAGAAGTCAAGAAATATCCTGAAGGAGTCGTTGCAGAGGAAAAGGAAGCCATCATCGAACAGTACAAGCTCATGGCAGAGAATTACAACGTAGAATGGGCTGACTTCCTTGAGCAGTTCATGAACACCACAGAGGAAGACTTTGACAAGCAGGCTGATGAATACGGAGAATCAGTTGCAAAGCAGAAGCTCGTGATGTACGCGATCGCTAAGAAAGAGAACCTCAATCTCTCAGGAAAGGAATACAAGGACCGCCTGAAGGAGCTGCTGGAGAACGCCGGAATGACAGAGAAGGAGTTCAAGGAGCAGTACAACCAGACGATCGAAGAGTACGCTGAAGAGAACGACTTCAAGTCACAGTTCATACTGGAAAAAGTGTATGACTTCATCTATGAGAATGCTGAGGGCGTAGAGCCAGGCTCAGAAGAAGCAAAAGAGATCGAAGAGCACACACACGACCATGAGCATGAACATGAAGAGGAAGAAGCAGAAGAGGACGAATAATCGATCCGCTGCATAAATGAAAGAATATAGAGGCGCCGGGCAGAAGCCTGGCGCTGTTTTTTGTGTTTCATATTACCACAAGATATGCACTAAATGTTAAGAAATGTTCAGTTAGCGGGGCGTTTGTTAAGAATTATTTAGTTAAAAACGGGCATTTTTCAGGCACAAGTATACTAAATGTAGTATAATTGCAGTATGGGAGATACTTAAGGCGGACAGACGAGATTTTGATGGTCCTATATGTTGTGCCACAAGGGGACCGGCGTGATCGTGCCGGATCGTGGCAAACTGCCGGACTTATATTTCTGCCGCCGGGTGTATATTGGAGATTGATTGAAAGAAGGGTTAGAGATGAAGTGTCCGTATTGCAACAGTGAGGATACGAAGGTCATCGATTCGCGTCCGACGGAGGATGGCCACGCGATAAGGAGAAGGCGCGGCTGCGAGAAGTGCGGCAAGCGCTTTACGACTTATGAGAAGGTCGAGGAATCGATCATTATGATCGTAAAGAAGGACGGAAGCCGCGAGGCGTTCGACAGAGGAAAGCTGATGAACGGAATCATCAGGGCGTGTGAGAAGAGGCCGGTCCCGATGGCGACGATCGAGGGGATGGTCGACAGGATCGAGCGCGGGCTGAACAACCTGATGCAGAAAGAAGTGAAGAGCGACTTTATCGGCGAGCTCGTAATGGATGAGCTCAAGAAAGTCGACCAGGTCGCGTACATCAGGTTCGCGTCGGTATACCGCCAGTTCACCGACGTTGAGACTTTCACCGAGGAGATAAACAAGCTGAAAGGCACGGAGAGATAAATGAGTGACGAAATACTGAGGATCGCGATCGACGGGCCGTCCGGCGCCGGGAAGAGCACGATCGCAAAGATCGTGGCTGAAAGAATGGGGATCGACTATATCGACACCGGCGCGATGTACCGTGCGATCGGCCTTAAGATGATGAACGAGGGCGTGTCCAGGGATGACACGGAAGAAGCGGCTGCTGCCAGGCAGGAAGTGCTGGACAGGACCGATATCGATTTTGACAAAGGTGTGATCACGCTGGACGGTGAAGATGTCAGCGGTAAGATAAGGACGCCTGAGGTCTCGATCGCGGCGTCGGACTACTCGGCATTTCCTGAGGTCCGGAGCAAGCTCGTTGCGATCCAGAGAGAGATCGGGCACAGAAAGAGTGTCGTCATGGACGGGCGCGATATCGGGACGAACGTATTCACCGACGCCCAGTATAAGTTCTTCCTGACAGCGACGCCGGAAGAACGGGCGAGGCGGCGCGTGAAAGAGCTTCTCGAGAAAGGCGAAGACGTGAGCTATGAAGAGACGCTCGAGGACATCAAAAAGCGCGACTACAACGACAGTCACCGGAAGCTCAATCCGCTTGCCAGGGCGGATGACGCGATCGAAGTCGATACGACTGACATGACGATCGAAGAGGTCGCGGCCGCGATAACAGGCGCGATCGATCAAAACAAATAATGCGTATAAGCCGGCCCTATGGCCGGCTTTTTTGTGCTATAATCAAATAAATACTGAAGTTCCGGATGTCAGGCATGATTGGGAGCACGGAGGTTAATATGCTTATCAAATCATTGCCTGAAGATGAGCGCCCGCAGGAAAAGGCGCTGAGAAACGGAGTGGGCGCACTCTCAGATGCTGAGCTCATCGCCCTTATACTGAGGACCGGGAGGCATAACGAGTCTTCCATCTCGCTGGCAGAAGATATTCTGTCGATTTGTGATGAAGGCCTTTTCAGTATGGGGACGTTTGAGGCGGAAGATCTTCTTAAGATCGAGGGCATCGGTCCGGGAAAGGCGAGCATGCTCATGGCGGCGGTCGAGCTCGGGAAGAGGATAGCCGCGAGCAGGAAGACAGAAAAATACGTGGTGGACGATCCGGATATGATCGCGGACATGTTCATGGAAGATCTCCGCTACGAGAAGAAAGAATACTTTAAGTCAGTAATACTGAATACAAAGAGCGAGATAGTCGCAGTGGATAACGTATCAGTCGGCGAGCTGTCCAGCACGATCGTGCATCCGCGCGAAGTGTTCTCGCGGGCGATCCGCAAAAGCGCTTACGGCATCGTGTTCGTCCACAACCATCCGAGCGGCGACCCGACGCCGAGCGAAGAAGACATAGTTACGACAAAGAGACTCGTGGAAGGCGGTAATATACTCGGCATCAAAGTCCTTGACCACGTGATCATCGGCGACGGCAGGTATGAAAGCATGCGGTCGCTGGATATTATCAAATAATACACAGCACGGTGTGTGTTTTTCAGAACCGTCCCCAAAAACACACTTTCAGAGTTGAGGTCCTGTATATGGGTAAGATGTTCATAATCACATCAGGAAAAGGCGGAACCGGTAAGACGATTCTTGCTGTTAACCTGGCTGCGATGCTGGCGGAAGACGGATCGCGCGTTCTCCTCACGGATATGAATATCGGATACAGGAGCGCTGATCTGTTCATGGGCCTGGAGAATGACGTCGTATATGATTCAAGCGACGTGCTCCGCGGGGTGTGTGATATAGAGCAGGCACTTGTAAAGGATGGCAGGTTTGAGAACCTATATCTTCTTGCTGCTGCCCCGGAGCATGAGGACGGTGTTAATATCAGGAAATTCGAGACTTTGCTGGGGCTGCTGCAGGACGAGTTCGACTACGTGATCGTCGACATGCCGACTGGGGTGAGCAGGATCACGTCGCTCCTCGCGAAAGATGCAGCCTCTGTGATACTTGTAAGCACGGCAGATCCGTCATCGCTAAGGGACACGGACGCCCTGGACAGGAAGCTGATTTCGCTCGGGGTAGATAAGCAGAAGATCATATTGAACAGGCTGGTGCCGGAGTTCATGAACGAGGGCGTGGTGCCGAAGCTCCGGGACATAGTCGGGATGCTTAAGCCTGAGATAATTGGAATAGTACAGGAAGATATCTTCATTGCAGTCGCGGGGAATCTGGGAGTGCCTGTAGTGATGAAGAGAGGGACATACATACGCCGGAACTTCGCGAGGATAGCCGGAGTGCTGAGAGATTTATAGAATTCCGGTGTTGTCAAAAAGAACCGTCCCTATTGACAACCCCTATTGACAACCTTCCTGACAGGACTTTGCAGCGGTGCGCAGGCACCGCTTTTTTCTTGACGCGGTGCGGTTATACATCTATAATAATATTGGCAATTTGTTTGTATATACTGATTTTCGCGGAGGACAAGCGGCTGTTCTTCAAAAAGAACATACTGGATCTGATTGCCATCCTGCCCTTCAATTCCATTCTCC
>CAZBFD010000092.1:0-6672 GCA_964491055.1 uncultured Eubacterium sp. | reverse complement strand
TAGTCGACCATCGTGAACACCGTGTCAAGGTGCATGAAGGTCCTCTTCTTCGGGATGTTGAACACGAGCACTTTCTGGAAGTCCGACCGTGTAAGCAGGTTCTTTGCGAAGTTCTCTATCCCCTCGGCAGTAGTCCTTTCGGAGAGGCCGAGAGCCGCGATCTTGCTGCTCAGAACGAGCACGTCCCCTCCTTCGATGCTGTACGGTCCGTCGTAGTCGTACCATTTCTCTGTTCCCTCAGGAGCAAAATCTTTATTGTATTCGTATATGTATTTCAGGAGCATGCTCTCGCGCCGCCTTGTCGCGGTACTCATGTGGTGTATGCTCACACCGTTCCCGACACATGCTCCCTGGTCGCGCGTAAAGTACATATTAGGCATAGGATCCGTGAAGAACGGGTATGCAGCGTCGATCTTCTCAGCAAGCGTCTTCGGCACGTAGTCTTTGATATCGTCTTTCCTTACGCCAGCTATCACCTTCTCGACAAGCTCGCCCGGCTCCATGCTCTTAAGATATGACGTCACTGCTTCTCTTACGAAAAGCGATGTGAAATTCACCTCCGAGAGCATCTCGTCCACGAATCTGTCCTTTACCTCAGGATCAGCAAGCGCCTTCGCAGCTTCGTCAGTATAATAAACTACCTCCGCCCCGTTATCCCGGAGCATTTCAGCGAACGTATCATGCTCCTGCTGGGCGACCTTAAGATACGGAATATCATCAAACAAAAGCCTTTCGAAATTATCCGGCACCAGACCGTCGACTTCAGTCCCGATCCTGTGCAGCAGGACCTTCCTGAGCTTACCGATCTCCGAGTAATTGTGTATGCCCTTCACCATGTCGATTCCTCCATTCACAATGTGTTTTCGGGGACGGTTCTGAAAAACACACTTTCTTAAGAAACGCTCCTGAAAGTACCTGTCCCTTTTAGGAGATAAAATGTGTTTTTCAGAACCGTCTCTAAACACACTATTATCATACCACTAAGCCCACTTAAGGGACAGTCCCCAAAACAGCCTTGCCGACGCGCAAAAAAAGAGCGCGCCGTTTTGATGGTGCGCTCCTTTGGTATCAAATATCACAACTTTGGATCACTGATCCAGTTCGCTGTCTTTATCATCAGTATTGATGGCTGGCTTGTTCGCCTGGTCAGCTGCCGGACCGGCATCCGGATCATCTTCACCTGATCCGTTATGATCCTCAATGATGTAATCGTCATCATCTTCGCTGCCGTCCTCTTCGGCCGGGCCAAAGTCATCAGCAGCATCGTTATCCGGTTCTTCTGATTCAGGTGCTTCAGCTTCTTCATCGCCGTCAGTCTCTTCAGGCTCTTCCTGTCTCAGTCCGAGCAGGTCGTAGTACTCGATGAACTTCTCGTAGCGCTCACGGTCCTCAGGCGAGCACTCGTCGAGCATCTGGTCGAGATACCCGTACTCGTACAGCAGCCAGATGTATGACTTCATCTCTTCTACTGCAGGATCAAGCTCCTCTTCATCGCGCTCAGTATCATCAAAACCCTCTTCGTCGTCCACGGACTGGAGTCCGAGCACTGCATCAGGTGAAGCGTTCCTTATCCCTGTATTGTTGACAGCTTCATTCTCCAGATAGCTCAGACGTTCGCTCAGCATGCCGTACTTGGCGGCACGTGCGATAAATGCCTGTGAGTTCGGGTCGATGTCTTTTACCTTATCACCAAGGCAATTCCCCATCATGAAACTGCTCAGGCTGTTTCCGTATTGTCCGTATGTGAACTTGTTGAGATGGATATTATCGGCCGTTTTATACGGACATGTGCTCTCATCAAGTATACCTACTCCCTGTGTATCATACTGGTACAGATCAAACGCCGCCACTGCTTTCCATTTGGAATTCAGGGTGTCCAGCTGTTTCTGATAATCCCTGAGCGTGAAGCCAAGCGAATTTGGTGTTACATTCCTGTTGATCCTCGGATAATGCTTCACACCGTTAACTGTAGCATTCGTTCTGTCGCTGTAGAACATGCTCATGGCAACGACCTGTATCGGCTTCTTGCCGTGCTGCACCCTGTAGATGCTGGCTTCCTCTATCCATTTCAGCATCTGGTTATACGCGCCGTTGAATGTCTTTATATTATAGTCGTAGCTCTGGTCATCATACTTCTTCTCGACGGTAGTACCACTGTTTACCTTGAAAGAAAGACCTGTTGTCTTATCTTTTATCTTCTCCCAGTCTATCTCACTGTCACCGAACTTGAAGCTGTTCTTGTCAAAGTGCAGATAGTCGTTTGTCCCTCCTGCCAGCATAACTACATCATAGTCTTCAAGCTTTGATTTGTTATAGCCTACCATTGTTGTGGTGAGCTTGTCAGTGTTTTCGCCCATCCTCACCATCTGAACTACGCCGGTCACGAGCTTGCTCGTGGTGTCATCAGTCACTTCTTCAGCTTCTTCAGCACTGTCTTTTATGCCATGATGATACGTGGCGCCCGGGATCGAAGGGTTGAAGAATGATGCTCCTGTAAGCTGCTCGATCCTGTTCCTGAATGAGAATTTTATCATCTCACCCTCATAATATGGCGATCCGTACGATATGCTGTCCCCGACGAGCAAAATCTTTTCGCTGTAGTTTCTGCCCCTGATCGTAAAGCCAGTGTCATACGAGCTCTTTATAGTGCTGCCGTTCTTCTTTGCATAAGCCCTCACTGAATAATACAGGCTGCGGTCAAAATCAGGGATCTGGTATCTCTGGTATATCTCCTGGTCCTTTGCTCCTTCTGAAGGAATGTAGTCGCCTCCCGTGTGATCAAGGTCTGTTATCTTCGTCCAGTTTTCTCCGTCAGGACTTGAGTAGACCCTGTACCAGTCCGCGTTCGCAACGACTCCCCATGTAAGAAGGCCGCTGTCTGTAAGGCTGACGATCGTCGGCGCCTCAAGCCTGAACTCACCATCTGCATTGGTTAAGCCATAGCTTTCCTTCTTTACAAGGTTCACAGTCTTGGAATAGTATCCCTGCACTTTATATGACAGAGGATTATTCGAAGCGTCCAGGAAGTGGCTCCTCAGGCGGACCGATATCAGCTGTGCCAGCTTCTTGCTGTACGCCTTGCTCTTATAGTCGTATGTTGAATAGTAATAATAGTCAGAGTATGACTTTTTGCTGGATGATAAGGATTTGATATCATAGAACTTATCGCTCTTACCTACTCTCCTCTGGACAAGATACTTGCTGACCCCGGAGACCTTCTTCCAGGAAACGTCCGCCTTCATATTGGTGAAATCGACGTTTACAACAGGAGCTGCGATCGTGGTGAGTCCTTCTGAATCGTACTTTCCCGACTGGCTCACCTTGTTTCCGCTCATTATCACGCGGCGTACCGTATATGTGTAATTCTGGTTTTCCCCGATAGTCGTATCGGTATACTTACCCGTCGCGGATGTCGCCTTTACCTTTGCGAGCACTTTGTATTTCCCGGACTTGGTCGTCTTCCTGAGCACCTGGTAGACTCTTCCCTTTTTCGCTTTCCAGGTAAGCACTGCCTTGTATCCGGTCTTGGTCTGGCTGTACACCAGCTTCTTCAGGGCAGGCGCGGCAAGTCCTGATACAGCGTAGTTTATGTCCTCTTCATAATAAAAGAGTACAGTGCTCATCGCCACTGTCATGATCAGGATCAATGCAGCTGATCTCATAACCTTCATCGTAAGTGCTCCCATATATCTTACCTACTGTTTCACCTTGCAGACTATCATCCTGAGTTTTCCGTTTTCATCTGGCGGGATAACGTCCATCCAGTTATATGTGATCTTGAACGGATGCTTGAATTTAGCATTCAGCTTCTCAGTGAGCTCTTTTTCGACCTCTTCTTTTGTCTTTTTCGATTCAGCCTTATTATGAACGCACTGTATTGTTATTTCATTAAAAGATTCCTGTATGAACCTGATCTGAAGGATGTCTGTCGCATGCGCGATTATCGGCGCGATCTCAAAGAACGTCGTGACTTCGCCGGTATCATACCTGAAGAAGTCATTCGAGCGTCCCTGAACGCTAGTAACGAATCTCACGCCGTCCCTTATCACCGATGTTCCCTTGTCACCTACAGAATAGTTGATAAGTGGAACATCCGTCTTGTAAAGCGGTGTGACAACTATGTTGCCGTCTAGCGCAAGAGTCCCGTCGTCTTCCTGCATGTTGACTACGAACGAGTCGTTATGGACCACATACTCCGGGCTGTCAAAAAGCCTTACCATGCATGCTCCTGCTTCAGCTGTGCCGTACGAATCGATCATTCCAGGCCCCAGTATCTTCATGAAGAGCTTTCTCGCTATGTCGTCCGACTTTTCACCGGTCGGGACGAAATACTTCGGCTTGTGGATCTTGCTGTCATGATCGTTGCAGTACAGACAGAGACGCATCAGCTCGGTTTTGTTCATGTAGAGAAAGTCCGGCTTATACTCGTTCACCTGGCGGATCATCTCTTCCTCTGTCGCGTACTGGTCAAGGAAACCCCTCCGGAGTATGCCGACCCTCTGGAGCGCCGTATCGTAGCCGGCCGAGACACTGTGCGCGCTCTTCCGGCTCATTGTCTTCCCGAGGAACGGGTTGTATCCTGCGACCATCATCACGCGGAACCAGTTCGCCATCATGTATGCCTTCTCACGCGGAGACAGCAAGATCATGAGCGGCTCTCCCGACGATCCACTCGTCGTGTCATGGTACCAGTCCTTGTATTTCGGGTCTTTGTCGAGCTCTTTCATCCATGCACGGAGCTCATCCTTGTACAGTACCGGGAGCTTCGCGAGGTCCTCGGCAGTCCTGATGTCCTCAGGCTTCACGCCTGCTTCATCAAAACGCTTTCTGTAAAAAGGGATCTGGTACGCCCTTTGCGCAAGCTTCCTGATACGTCTTTCCTGTATCTTCTTCACACCCGAAAAATCCTCCGGGATATGCTTGACCATCTTGGCAAGGTCCAGGAAAATATAGAAATTCACCAGTTTTTTCTGAAGTTTATCAAGCATCACATGCTCCGGTCATCTATTTTTTCTTCTTCTTTTTCTTCTTTTTATCGATGTGGCGGATCGTCTTCCACTTCCTGTAGTTGACGTTGCTGATCGATATACCTTTACGCTGAGCGTGTATTATCTTGCCGTTACCGATATACATCGCCACGTGGTTACCGTAGTAGACGATATCACCCGGACGCGCGTTCTTCAGGCTGACGCCCCTTCCTACTCTTCCGAGAGCACTGCGGCTGTTCGGCAGGTTTATTCCATACTTCGCGTACATCGCGCGGACGAACTGCACGCAGTCGATACCGTTTGTAAGGCTCTTTCCGCCGTATTTATACGGGTTTCCGAGATACTGGCTGCCGTAGTCGACCATACCTTCACCGACCAGCTCGTCACCGTACTCATCCTGCACCATCTTCTGGTAGTCTTCGTACTCGTTCCACTTGAGGTCTTTCGGCGCCTCGTCAAATCCGGTGAGCACCACGGCGCTGTGCGTATCAAAGAGCACGATGCTCTCTTTATCGGTCTTGTCGACGACCTTGCCATTCTCGGTTATCTCCTGATACCTGACACGCTTAAGGCCCTCGACTCCTTCTTTCTTCACCACATAATCGAACTGTCCCAGATTCTCGTCAAACTTGAATTTCACCTTTGGCTGGATGAGTCTGTTCGCACTGTTCTCCGACGTGACAGTCACAGTGAACAAAGGCTTGTCGCCCTTGTTCGCCCTGATTATTTCTTCTGCGGCCTCTTCCTCATTCAGCACAGGCGTGAGCTTATTGAAAGGCTTGATCTCCTTCTCCACGAACTGGATCTTTTTATCAAAATCCACTTTTATCGTGGTCATGTCCTTCGGCGTATATTTCTTCACTACGTCGGAGAGCGCGGCGATCCCGACTTCCCTGCTCGTCACGAGAAGAGCTTCTTTTCCGTCCACTGTCATGCAGTACGGATCTTCTGCAGTCTCACCGCTTGTAAGCCTCGGAATAGGAGTGCCCAGCCTGACAACAAGTATAGAAGTAACAACTGCCAGTACCACAAGGGCACTGGCAATTATTATTATGAGTATCTGTTTTTCTGTAAGTTTCTTCAATTATGTGATTACTCCATTATTATTTTGCTCTTTTCTCTAGTGAACAACTACCTTGGTTCCAAGTGGAATATTGTTATAGATCCATGTTGCTTCTGGCACACCCATTCTGATGCAGCCCTTGGTTCCAGGCTGGAGGTTGCCCTTTACATGGTTGACCACCTTATTGCTTCCTACTCTCCAGCAGTATGTATGGAATGAATTACCTTTGGAGAAATATGAAAGATTTCTGTAATAGTACTGTGAAGTACTGTTCAGGAAATTCCTTACCTTCTTTGCCTGATGTCTGTGTACCTTGAAGTTGGATCCTAATGATGTCCACTGGAAGAATACACCTGATGTGCAGCGCCACGAATCCTTAAGCTTCCAGTGACCTTTTTTACCTGTGAAAATGTTAACTCTCTGCGTGTAAGTGTTTACCCATATCAGATAACTCTTACTGCTGCTGAAGCCTTTATTATTAACATAGTTTTCTATTGCTGACTTACTGTAGTTATAGGCCTTGCCTGACTTGTAGGCCACTTCGCCGCTCGGGGTTCTGATAGGTCCGTACTTGACCCATCCTTTCTTTATGACCTTACCGTTCTTCTCGACCTGTACCTG
>CAZBFD010000091.1:0-6785 GCA_964491055.1 uncultured Eubacterium sp. | reverse complement strand
TTGATCGCTCCTACCATCATAACAATGGCCAGAGCAGCTACTATGAAAATATAATTGTTCTTCGGATCAAGGACCAGGAGGACACAGAACAGGATCATCAGGACCCCGATAACAAAACTGTTAATACGCTGAAGCTTACTCATCTGCGCCACCTCCTTCGCTCTTATTTGGATCAACAAGATTGCTCAGGCCCTCGGCAGTATTCTGAACAGTCTCTTTTAATTCTTTTCCGGCCTCATCAGCATCTGCCTTTGCATTGTCTACCCGTTCTTCTCCGGCAGCAACTGCTTCTTCGTCATACGTATTTACAACAAAATCTTCATGCTCGCCTCTTAAGTATTTGATCACATATATCATCTGGCAGAATGCGTGCATGTAATCCGACGGGTTGTCTTTGATGATCTCTTCATACTGTCCCCACGCCGGGAGATATCTGTACTTGACACTGCTGTAATCAGGAAGATGTCCCGCACGGCCGTGTCCGAGGCTCATGATGGTGTTCCGGCAAAATAGCTGTGCGCCCATGTATCGGCAAGAATGTGCATGGCGATTCCTGCAGCAACGAGGCCTTTTCCTTTTACCTGTTAACGGTGTCGACGAGCAGCGCGCCGTTCGGCTTGCAGATCAGCCTGTACTTATCCTTGTAATTCTTCGGGCCTTTAACCTATGCATAAAGATCGTACGGCAGGAAGTGGAATGAAGACCAGATCCTTGTCATGTCCTGGCGCCCGAGTGTATCCATCCTTGCATCTGCGAGCTCAAGCTGAAGCTGTGTTGTTGCGGCTTCATCAGGACCTGCGATCTTAGAAAGATATGTCCTGGTGCACAGGTCTACGAACTGGGCGGCTGTACAGAGCGCTACACTTTCCTCATGTGAGTAGCCTCCGAGATATGCAGCGCAGTATGTCGCTAAATAATGAAAGTCTTTCTGCATACTAGATCACCTCCCCGTTCTTGATATCATACTTTTTGCGGATCTTCTTAACTATGGCTGACGATACGATTATGTCGACCAGCGCAAACGCTGAAAACAAATTCAGCAGCCCTGACGCTGTAGCTGTATCCATCTCTCCGAGCTGTTCAGCCTCTGACACTGCATTTTCATTGAACAGATCCATAAAAGTGCTCACCTGGTCAGCAACAATAAATGCCAGGACCAGAGCCGCCACAATAACATATATCCAGCCTCTCTTCTTTCCCGTGCTCTCGGCCCGCGCACCGAAAAAGATGAAAAGCCTGATAAGAAATGCTAAAAGTAATATGATCGCATAAATTGCTACTACTACGACTCCTCCTATAGCCATCTCATCCGGTTCCACACCCATTCTTTCAAGAAAATCTGTGAGCGCATGAGGATTCATGACCAGCGTCATGACGAATCTCACGATATCCCACGCACTGAAAAGCAATACAGCCAGTCCGGATATCCCGAGATTGTCTTCTCTCCTCCTTAATGTCTTAAAATCCTCATTCACGTCTACATCACCTCAAATTCCAGTAATAATTATTCTTTTTTAAACTAATCCATCTCATTTCCTTCTCCATATCCGTCAATGGTCTTTCATGCATAGCTTTCTTTGGAGCCAAGGCAGCAATGTTCTGATATGCAAGATAAAGGCACAGATAGCTTCTCGTGCTCTGCTTGCTGATAGCATTTTTTCAGATGCTTGGAGAGATAATAATCTCTCCTAAAGTCCTTGGTTTGTTGGCTAATTCATGCCTTTGGGACGATAGTGTTTTTTGCCCTTCAGACTATTTAATGTTGTCTCGTGACAATTTGTATTCATTCGAACTCAATCGTCCCTGGCGGTTTGCTGGTGATATCGTAGAATACGCGGTTGACCCCGTCCACTTCGTTCACAATCCTGGTCGTGATCTTCTTAAGAACGTCCCACGGGATCTCTGCGGATTCTGCAGTCATGAAGTCTGATGTCTTCACGGCTCTCAAGGCTATAGCGTAGTCATATGTCCTGAAATCACCCATGACTCCGACTGACCTCATGTTGGTAAGCGCCGCGAAGTACTGGTTGATCTCGCGGTCAAGTCCGGCTTTGGCGATCTCTTCTCTGTAGATGTAGTCTGCATCCTGCACGATCCTTACCTTCTCCGGTGTGACTTCGCCTATTATCCTGATGCCAAGCCCTGGTCCCGGGAATGGCTGCCTGAACACGAGGTTCTCCGGTATCCCGAGCACGAGCCCCGTGCGCCTCACTTCATCCTTGAACAGCATCCTGAGCGGCTCGATGAGCCCCTTGAAGTCAACATGCTCAGGGAGTCCCCCGACGTTGTGGTGCGATTTGATCGTAGCCGACTTTCCAAGCCCGCTCTCGATCACGTCAGGGTATATCGTTCCCTGCACCAGATAGTCGACAGCTCCGATCTTCTTCGCTTCTTCCTCAAAAACGCGGATGAACTCTTCGCCGATGATCTTTCTCTTCTTTTCAGGCTCTGTCACTCCGGCAAGCTTCTTGTAAAACCGCTCATGTGCATCGACATGAACAAAATTCAGATCGTAAGGTCCTTCGGGTCCGAAGACTTTGTCTACTTCCTCAGCTTCGTGCTTCCTGAGCAGGCCGTGGTCGACAAAGACGCATGTAAGCTGTTTACCGATCGCCTTGGACATAAGAACCGCCGCTACAGATGAATCGACTCCGCCTGAAAGTGCGCAGAGCGCTTTACCGTCTCCGACTTTTTCCCGGATCTCTTTGACCGTCCTCTCGACAAAGTCATCCATCTTCCAGTCGCCGCTGCATCCGCATATATCGTAAACAAAAGCATGCAGGACTTTGATACCCTCTACCGAGTGTGTGACTTCCGGATGATACTGCACCGCATATAGAGCATGCTCGCAGTCTTCCATCCCGGCTACCGGGCAGACCGGCGTGCTCGCCGTGATCCTGAAGCCCTTTGGAGGCTCCGCAATATAGTCCGTATGGCTCATCCATCCGATCGTCTTTTCGCTTACATCGTGGAAGAGCATGCCTGTCTTGTCTATATCTATTTCAGTCTTTCCGTACTCACTGACCTTCGCCGACTTTACAACTCCGTCGAGCGTATACGCCATGAGCTGAGCACCATAGCATATTCCGAGGATAGGTATCCCAGCCTCGAAGAGCGCCCTGTCATAATGAGGCGACTCAGGATCATACACACTGTTCGGGCCGCCGGTAAGGATTATCCCTTTTGGCTCCTTAGCCACTATCTCATCAAGCGGCGTCTTATATGAAAGCACTTCGCAGTACACGTTCATGTCGCGTACGCGCCTTGCGATCAGCTGGTTATACTGCCCGCCAAAGTCCAGTACGATTATAGTTTCTTGTTTCAAATTACTATTTCCTCCTTGAGCCATACTACTGCCCGTATAGTGCTTCGGCACAAACTGCTATTTTGAACAGATGCGTCATGAGAGTTTCACGAGCGACCCCGCAGGACTTCAGTCCGAGGACCAGCGAGTGAAACTGCTCATGACGCAGTAGTTAACGTATTGCGTTTTGCGACGAATCACGCAGTATTACATCATGCGCACCGCCTTCGACAATTGACGTTGCCGATACGAGCGTGAGCTTTGCATTCTTCTGCAGCTCCGGTATGCTGACCGCGCCGCAGTTGCACATGGTCGACTTGACTTTGTTCAGTGACACCTCCACATTGTCATGAAGTCCGCCGGCATATGGTACGTAAGAGTCGACGCCCTCTTCAAACTTCATCTTGCCGCCGTCGCCGCCCAGGTCGTAGCGCTGCCAGTTGCGGGCGCGGTTGGAGCCTTCGCCCCAGTACTCTTTCACGTAGTTTCCGTTTATGTTCAGCTTGTTGGAAGGCGACTCATCGAATCTCGCGAAATAACGGCCGAGCATGATGAAGTCTGCTCCCATCGCCAGTGCGAGCGTCATATGATAATCGTAGACGATCCCGCCGTCCGAGCAGATCGGGATGTATACCCCTGTCTTCTCGAAATATTCATCTCTTGCTTCCGCGACGTCTATAACTGCGGATGCCTGCCCGCGGCCGATCCCCTTCTGCTCACGGGTGATGCAGATCGATCCTCCGCCGATACCTATCTTGACGAAGTCTGCTCCTGCTTCAGCCAGGAAGTTGAATCCTTCTTTATCGACTACGTTTCCCGCTCCGATCTTAACTGTGTCGCCGTATTTCTCGCGCACCCATGCGAGCGTGTCCGACTGCCATACGGAATACCCTTCAGATGAGTCGATGCAGAGCACGTCGGCCCCGGCTTCTACCAGAGCAGGGATACGCTCCTTATAATCCCTTGAGTTAACGCCTGCTCCGACGACGTATCTCTTGTGCTTGTCGAGCAGCTCGTTCGGATGGCTCTTGTGGCTGTCGTAGTCCTTCCTGAAAACAAAGTAAGTGAGGTGCTGATTATCATCAACTATAGGGAGTGCGTTCAGCTTGTTGTCCCAGAGGATGTCGTTTGCCTCGCTCAGTGTTATGCCGTCTTTTCCGTACACCAGCTTGTCGAACGGCGTCATGAACTCGCTGATCTTCGTCGACGGGTCCATTCTGCTCACTCTGTAGTCGCGGCTCGTCACGAGTCCGACGAGCTTGCTTTCTGCCGTGCCGTCCTCTGTGATCGCTATCGTCGAATGGCCCTTCTGGGCTTTGATGTCAAGCACGTCCTGGAGAGTCTGGTCAGGGCGGAGATTACTGTCGCTTCTCACGAATCCCGCCTTATAGTCCTTCACCCTGCGGACCATCGCGGCCTCATCCTCGACCGACTGCGATCCGTAGATAAACGAAATCCCACCTTCCTTGGCAAGCGCGACAGCCATCTTGTCATCAGATACTGCCTGCATGACCGCAGAGACCAGTGGGATATTCGCAGAAAGCGCAGGTTCCTCGCCTTTTCTGAATTTCGTGATCGGTGTCCTCAGCGAAACATTGTCCGGAGTGCAGTCTTTCGACGTATATCCGGGCACGAGCAGATACTCACTGAAGGTCCGAGAAGGTTCCTTAAAGAAATGAGCCATGTTTTCCTCCTATCAAGCTTTAGTGATATCAAAACATCCGGCGTCCGTTTTCCGGCGCCGTTTTTTTCTACTGTATTTGTGAAAATTTTACCGCAAGACACGTGAAAAATCAACCGTATTGCGGCTTATCCCGGCATCATTTTTCCGCACCTGACGATGTATCCCCAACTGCTTTCCGATATACGTCTTCAAGCTCTTTGATGATTTTGTCCTGGGCGTAATGCTCCCTGGCATACTTCGCGATGCTCCCGGGGTCAAGGCTGTCCGTCACAGTGCAGTCTGCACTCTTTTCAGCATTCTCCCCGGCTCTCTGTAGCACGATCAAAATCTTGTCTGCGAGGTCCTCCGGATCTTCCGGCTCTGCAAGAGCTCCCACATCATCATTTACAAAATCCGGAAGTCCTCCCTGGTCGGACGCGACTACCGGCACACCGCACGCCATCGCTTCCAGCGCCACGAGCCCGAACGGCTCCCGCCTCGACGGAACGACGCTCACATCCGAGATGTTATACAGTTTCCTCAGCGCATTCATATTCACGTTCCCGAGGAATCTCACAGACTTGAGGCCGAGCTCTTCTGCCTGTTTCTGAAGGCTTTCCCGCTCCTCACCGTCCCCGACTATGATCGTGAATGTGTCCGCACCTTCTTCTTCCATCTTCTTTTCTGCGTCAAGGAGCACATCCACACCCTTGAACCGCGCCAGCTTGCCTGCGAAGCAGACCAGCTTCTTTCCGCGGAGATCATCAGCCGGTATCCCGTACTTCGCAAGGACTTCTTCCCTGTTGTCATCCTCCGGATAGAACACGGACGGATCATAGCCGTTCCGCATCATCACTATCTTATCCGCAGCATCAGGGAAGCGCTCCCTGATGAGCTCGCAGTTGTCTTTTGATATCGATATCACAGCCTTGCACTCAGCCATGACACGGTCCGCATACTCACGAAGATGCGGCCACTTATCATAGCCCATGAGATCAGTCCCGTGCGCGGTAAGCACGATCGGTATTCCTTTACCAGCAGCAAGCGACGAAAGGATCCAGACATGCTGTCCATGGATTATATCCGGGCAGTCCCGCTCTATCTCCTCATCGATAGCCCTTGAAAATGCTTCCTTGTATATTTCCAGCTGCTCCGCCGTGAGGCCCCCGAATGACACCGTGCTCCTCGGGTGCGTTGTAAAGCACGGGAAATTGAACGGTAGCGCCATATCCATGGAATCGCCAGGATAGTTTTTGCCCGGCATGACATCCTCCGGGACATTGCCGCTTCCGGCTCTCCTGACCTCCTCAGGGACGCCGTCATCATACGCCGCCAGGAAGTACACAGGGTGCAGCCTGACGCCCTCGACCCGATCAAAGCCATCCGTATTCTCCGGCAGGACTACCGTCACCTCATGCCCGAGCGCCGCCAGATGCACCGCAAGATTCCTCGTGTAAGTCCCGCTGCCAGAACCCTCAAGCGGGAAATGATTTATCATCAAGATCTTCATATCTGCCTTTACTGTATGCTATGAAAAAGCAACAATTTATTTACAATTAATTATACCATTTTTAATCCTACAGCGTACAGGCAAACTGGGGTTT
This sequence comes from uncultured Eubacterium sp., assembly GCA_964491055.1. Taxonomy (GTDB): domain Bacteria; phylum Bacillota; class Clostridia; order Peptostreptococcales; family Anaerovoracaceae; genus Aminicella. The sequence goes on along the minus strand of CAZBFD010000091.1, from coordinate 214 downwards.
GGCGAAGCCAATGTCAAATAGGTAAACTGGGGTTTAGCTAAGTCTATGTCATTTTTGCAAACCGGGGTTTGTCTATGTATGCATCTCGTTACCAAAATATAATATTCCTTGTTTTGGTGGCAAGATTTCTGTAATTCCTGTCGTTTGGTAACGAAACAACCCCTGTAACTAATGCCTTTCGTTACCAAAATTAGTTTTTTCTTCTTTTGGTGGC
>CAZBFD010000090.1:0-6825 GCA_964491055.1 uncultured Eubacterium sp. | reverse complement strand
TATGGAACGCTGAAGCTGTCCGGAGATCCTGACTTTGGCGGAAAGGGCACTGATGTAGGTGGTAATATAACTACTTCAAATGGTAACTATAAAGCAGGTGACCTCGTTGCGAAGACTAACGGCGGCAAGGCATACAGCAAGAGGCGTCAGGATATATACATTGCCGGCTTCGAAGGTGATGACGGAGACAGATCAGCAGCTTCACTGGTAGTATCAGGGGATATTACCTCAGGAGATGGTACTATCTGGGTATGGGCAGCAGAAAGTCCGCATTACAAGACGCTGCAGCAGTTTGCGGTGATTGAAGGCCACAGTTCTACCAACTCGCTTAAAGCATTCAGGAACGCACGAGTGGATACTGATACTGGCGCTGATTCGCTTGACACGTACCTGTATGGAATAAACAGAGACGACTATGTCTGCTGGTACGGAGTGGACGGAAGCAGAAGAGTTATCCTGCGTAAGGTAGGAGAGGTATCTTCAGGGAAATACAGATCACTTAGCGGAGCTAAGTTTACAGTTTACGGAAGTGCTACTTCAACTACACCGGTCACGGACAAGAATGGTAATAAACTTGAGGGTCTGGAATCAGGCGATAGCGGAATAATCTATGCAGGTGAGTTGAATTATGGTACGTACTATGTAAAGGAAACTACTGTACCTTCAGGCTACAGCGTGCCAGACAGTGCGCGCTTCATAATTACAGTTAATGAAAATGGAGCAGGATATCTTAAGTCGGACGATTCATGGTCCAGAATGGTCTATGTGGGATAGCTCAAGCGGTTCAGTGAAAGGAGCGTGAGACAAATGAATACTATACTTGATAAACTGCGCTCCGGGAGAGGTGCGTCTATCTCATTCGCGCTGCTTCTGTTCCTTGTCTGCGCTGTGATAAGCTCCATAGTTCTGGTCGCGGGAACAAGTGCTGCGGGTCGACTCAGCGGCATGGCAAAAGCTGAGCAGAGATATTACTCGGTAGCATCCACTGCGAAGCTGATAAGGGATCTTATGGAGGGTGAATCAGTTACAGTGATACAGACGGACGATGGCGATACGTATATCGTATTCGGATCGAGCGCTACGCAGATAGATGAAGTATCCATGGATACACTGCCTAAGTATACCGTATCGTTGATCAGTTCCCATTTTTCAGGTAATGTTGAGATGGATCTGACTTCCAATGGAGACCTTGCCGATGCGGTAACAGGTCTGAGCGTGACAGAAGCAGTTGGCAGCAATAATGTCGTTACTTTCCTGATAAAAAAAGATGGGCTGGAGCAAGAACTGAAATTTGCTACTATTAAGAAGCAGTCAAGGATCGAAATATCGTCAGGAGATGATACGATCGGTGCTGATAAGATCAAATACTCATGGAAATTATCTAAAGTCGGAATAAGTTAAGGAGTCATAATGGAAAGGTTCTTGAAAAAACTCAGAAGCAGATCAGGTGAATCTATTACGGAGACCCTGGTGGCACTCCTCATCTCTGCGTTTGCTCTAACTATGCTTGCGGGTGCGATACTGACATCTTCTGGTATAATCAAGAGAAGCTCTGACAGGATAACGAAGTACTATACTGCATCTACCGAAGCTCTTGAGGAGATGAAAGGTTCCGGGATCGTAAAGATAGGTGACGATATATCGGTTAATGTAAAGTATGGCGCAAATACTGAGCTGGGAACATCCAGTAATGTAATAGTTTTCAAGCAGAAGGAAAGCAGCGAGGCAGGAGCGTAAACAGAAGGCTGACATGTTTAGAAAGATATCTAATAAAAAAGGTTTTACGTTAGCTGAGACCCTTGTAGCAATGATAATTATGCTCATGGTCTCATCTATTGTCGCTGCCGGCATCCCTGCAGCAAAGAGCGCGTACGAGAAGATAGTGTTGACTTCTAATGCCCAGCTCAGTCTTTCCACGGCAGTATACGCGCTTAGGAATGAACTGTCTTCTGCAAGAGAAATCACAGTTAGCAGTACCGGAAAGATCAGTTACACAAGCGGTACTTATGGCTCCAGATCGGAGATATCTGTCGGTGATGAGGGAATCATGTACAAGAGATATGCTGACAGCGAAAAGGAGTCTGAGAGACGTCTTGTTTCCGAGAGCGCTTCTGATAGACTTGTGGTCAAGTACGGGGGCGTCGAACAGAAGGACGGTTATATAACATTTACAGACATCTGTGTATATAAGTCCAATGGAACGGATGAGGTCCTGAAGCAGGATGAATTGTCGATCATGACACTCTGAGGAGAATAAAATGTATCAGCTCACACGTAGGAAAATGAACTCGAGATCGGGAATAACGATGGCAGAAATGCTTTCTGTTGTTGCTATAATTGTGATACTCGCGGGGGTCGCTTTCATTGCCGTTATCAACTATCAGAGATCGATGGCTCAGCTGGAGCGTGACAATATAGCAAAAGAGATCTTTATTGCGGCGCAGAATCATCTTACTGAGGCAAAGGGTGAGAATTATCTTAATACCAGATTATTATCAGGGCTTAGTGAATCTGAGAGCAGCGATGCTAAAGCAGCTGCTTTAGAGGCAGTTGGATCACCATATTCAGAGACCTCGGAATCTGGTGAGGAAGAGGTATCATATTATATTGTATCGCAGCATGGAACGGTGGAGGGCGGCAAAGGCAATTATATATTCGAGCAGATGCTGCCGTTCGGATCTGTAGATGAAACTGTCAGACTTGGAGGTAACTATGTAGTACGTTATCAGCCGGAGGTAGGTAAGGTACTGGAAGTATTCTACTGCTCCAATAATGATAGTTTCGGACATGTGATCGCAGCCTCTGAATGCAGTACATTATTTACAGAGTATTCAGGAACTGATAAGAGAGAAGCCAGACGGAATTATGGGGATAAGAGATCAGTCCTCGGATGGTATGGTGGAGAAGGCCTGGAGAGTCTCGGCTTTACGCTTACAGCGCCAGAGATCGAGATAGAAAATGGGAATATACTAAAGGTAACTTCCACAGACAGCAACAGCAGGACAAATGCAGAGGATGGTATAGTTCTGAAGCTTTTAGTCAGGGGAAAACTGAGCGGAAAAGAGAAAGAACTGTATCCAGATGCTTCTGTTCCGAAAACCGGTACCAATCCACTGAATACAGATACATTTATTCTTGATGATATAACGGATTCTTCAACGACAGATAATAAGCACTTCAGTGCGAGGTTTGAAGAATTTATTCCTGGTGAGGATCTGGAGATCAGGGCTGTGACGTTCAGTACACTGAAGCTTTCTAACATAGCGGAGAGTGTGTTAGGAGAAGTAAACAGCCTGTTTGACAGCTTATCGGATGGAAATGAAGCAGATTCTGAATATACTCTTAACAGCAGCAGCGGCACAATAACCATTAGCCCGAGTGACGACAGTACCAAAACCGTGACTAAAAAGGATGTGGCGAATATCAGATGTATAAGACATCTGGAGAATCTCGATGACAGAGTGTCTAACCTTGACGCATATGACTCTGATAATAAGCTGGATATACGTGAAGCCGTCCAGATAGCAGATCTTTACTGGGATGATGCCCCAAGCGGCATGCCTTCATTCACTGAGGATGCAGGATATTCCGTATACTACAGCTCGTCTGCAGGTGAAATTGGCTATATTCCGTCGACAAACAATACAGGAGGCAGCACAGAGAACGGAGGCCTTTACAAGCCGGTAGAGCTGCCGATCAGTTTCAGTTATGATGGATGCGGTTATAGTGTTACAGGTATCAATGTGAATGTGACCAGAAGAACGGAGGATGGCGTAGTAGTTGTATCTGGAAATGCAGGGATGTTCGGCTCCGGCTCAGGATCAACGCTGGAGAATCTGAAGCTTGTGGATTTTGATATAAAGAGCGCCGGCGGAAATGCAGGAGCGCTTGCAGGGTCGCTGTCTGAAGCAACTGTAAAGAATGTTATCGTGGTGAACGATCCTGACAGTTCGGATAGTGCCGCAAATACCGTGATCGTTTCTGGGGCAAATGCCGGGGGACTCATCGGAAGAATGGCAGGAGGATCTGTATCATACAGCGCTGCTGCAGTTAAAGTAAGTGGCTCAGAATGCGCAGGAGGCCTTATCGGTATCGCGCCTGATGAGGTTAATACTACTACGGTCAGCTGCTGTTACAGCGCAGGGCAGACTGAGGCAGGAGAATACTATAAGGGGCACGACGGCGTGACGCGTAAGACCGGAAATAGTGTGTCAGAGTTATATAATGTAACTGCTGAAGACGGAGGAACAGCAGGAGGGCTCATTGGATCCGTTGCAAAGGGGGATATAAGCAACTGCTATACAACTTCATCGGTGTCGGCAGGTAATTCCGGTACTGCAGGAGGATTCGTGGGATCAGCAGCGGGAGCCATAAGGAATTGCTATTGCACAGGTCTGGTCGGTGGAAAGCTTGAAGTGTCTAAAGACGGAAGATCAGGCGACAATGCATTCATTGGGACCGGCGATCCTACGCTGACAGGCAATCACTACTATTCAGTCATCAATGAGGTGCCTGTGATCGAAAATGATAAAGTCGTCAGAGTAGAGTATAAGCTATCCGGAAAGATCGATACTGATACAAAGGGAAACTATGTCGACAAGAGCGGCATCACACCGTTCGACGATAATACGGATACATTGAAGGGCTTCACTGAGAACGGGGCTGAAGCGCATCCGTATGACAGCTTCCTTACATCAAAATTTGCAGGAGGCAGCGACGCTTTGTATTACCTGAAGACAGTAGACGAGCTGGCTGGCAGCAATACAAGTGCGACGAAGGGCTACTTCGTTGCCGACCATTATGGAGACTGGCCTGCGCCAGAGATCATGTTTATCAACAACTGATGGAAAAGGCACAGTAATCAATGATGATAAGCGTTATGATTCTCCATTTATAACGGCGTATTTCGTGATTTTGTCGCTGGTGCTCGGGGCGGTCATGGGTTCGTTCCTGAACTGTACGGCGATGAGGATAGCGAGGGGAGAGACGTTTGTTAAGGGGCGGAGCCACTGCATGAAGTGCGGCCACGAGCTGTCGTGGATGGATCTGGTGCCTGTTCTGAGCTGGGTCATGCTCGGTGGGAAGTGCAGATACTGCGGCGAGAAGATATCTGCTCGCTATCCGATAACGGAAGTGACGTTCGCGCTGCTCAGTATGGCGTGCGTGCTCAAGTTCGGTCTGACCGTGCTCTGCCTGAGAAATTATGTGATGCTCGCGGTTTTGTTCGTGGTCACTCTGACGGATATCGAAACGATGGAGATCCCGGACAGCTGTCATGTTATCGCTGCGGCGGCGTGGGCTGTTACCGCGCCGTTCATATACAGGGTCGGTACGCCGACGCCGGGATCCATGTTTGGAGTTGATCTGACGCTTCCGATAGATGTAAAGACAATAGGCCTTCATGTTGCGGCCGGTCTGGTGTTCGGCAGCGGGCTGCTTGCGCTGTCGCTCATCATGGATCACATCATGAAGAGAGATACGCTAGGCGGCGGAGACATCAAGCTGATCGCGGTGGTCGGGCTGTATATGGGGTTCATCGGCACACTGTTCGTGATCATGCTGTCATGCATAACGGGACTGGTATTCAACGTGATACTGAATTCTGGAAAAGAAGAAAGTAAACCATTCCCATTTGGTCCGTGGATCGCTATATCGACAGTGATAATGCTGTTCTTCGGAGACCCGCTGATACAGTGGTATTTGGGATTGCTGGGGTAGGAAGGACAAGGATAAGGACAGTTAGTCACAGAGGTGCTTCGGCGCCTCTTTTTTCGTAAGCGCTTAATAAAACGGTGCCTTGTCGACACCGTTTTATTAAGCGCTTACGGTTCTGCTGAGGATGTGGTGAGAATATGGTCATGAAACGAGTATATGGAAATATTAATATCTGAAAATGGCAATATTATGGATTGACAAACATGAGTTTGCGTGATACAGTATGGTTGTTGGACAGAGGATACAAGATGTGAACTACCGGCGAGCACGTGCGGTGTCTGCGAGCACATGGAGCAGCAGGGATTTTGATACTTGGCTTAGAGGCCTGTTGAGCACGCGAAAGCGTGCGAAACAAAAATCCACCCGCTATGCGGGTGAGAAACAAAAAGTTATACAATTTCACCGCCGTCTGTATAATAGTGATTGTTCAAGCCACTATGCATACAGAAAGGCGGTGAAAATATGGCTAATAAATTAAATAGCCTCGCGCATACGAAATGGCTTTGCAAATACCATATCGTATTCACACCAAAGTATAGACGAAAAATCATATACAATCAACTAAGAGAGGACTTACGAGACATAATAAAAACCCTATGCAGATACAAAGGGGTAGAGATCATCGAAGGACACTTGATGCCGGATCATATCCATCTTCTCGTAAGTATTCCACCTAAACTATCAATTGCCGCATTCATGGGATATCTCAAAGGGAAAAGTGCCCTGATGATGTTCGACAGGCATACAAATCTGAAGTATAAATACGGCAACCGGCACTTCTGGTCGGAAGGATACTATGTCAGTACAGTAGGTCTCAATGAGGCAACGATAAAGAAATATATCCAAGATCAGGAAAAGTTTGATATAGCACAAGATAAGCTAACAACAAAAGAGTACGAAGACCCGTTCAAGTAGCCCCTTAAAGGGGCGGCGCGGGCCGAAGAAGTAAATGCATTGTGGCTTGAACAATGTGAAAGCCAGCGCCTTGAGACGCTGGCAGGTAAGAAGGGCTTATAGCCCTAGTGCAAACCACCCGTTTTACGGGTGGTCATGATTGATAATGCAACACACGTAGTGCGGTAATACGGCATGGATGTGAAACTTTTTATA
>CAZBFD010000089.1:2703-6886 GCA_964491055.1 uncultured Eubacterium sp. | reverse complement strand
TCGGAGCGACCGGAAAGCCTATCCTTTTCGTAGGAACAAAGAAGCAGGCTCAGAACGCTATCGTTTCTGAGGCTGAGAGATGCGGACAGTATTATGTCAGCGAGAGATGGCTCGGCGGAATGCTCACAAACTACAAGACGATCAAAACCAGGATCGACAAGCTGAATGCTATCGAGAAGATGCAGGAAGACGGGACTTTTGAGAAGCTCTCAAAGAAAGAAGTCCTGAAGCTCATGGCTGAGTACGACAAGCTCCAGAAGAACCTGGGCGGCATCCGTGAGATGAAGGGCATGCCTGGCGCTATGTTCGTAGTAGACCCTAAGAAAGAGAAGATCGCTGTCAAGGAAGCAAGGACTCTCGGCATTCCTATCATCGGAATGATCGACACGAACTGCGACCCGGACGACGTAGATTTTGTTATCCCTGCAAATGATGACGCTATCAGGGCGGTCAAGCTGATCGCATCCAAGATGGCTGACGCTGTCATCGAAGCAAATCAGGGCGAGAGCTTTGATGAGGGAGAAGATGCTGCAATGGCAGAGACTGAAGGAAATGACGCTCCTGCAGAGGACATCGAGGAAGTAGCTGAAGCAGCTGAGGAAGAAGAATAGAAGAAATACAGCCGGGCGGCCGTAATTGCCGGGAAGGGCATGTAAGCCCGGACGGCAGGCGCTGTACCGGAAGAATAGAATCAATAAGCAAGGAGGAATTACAATGGCAGTAACCGCACAGCTTGTAAAAGAACTTAGAGACAAGACGGGCGCAGGAATGATGGACTGCAAAAAGGCGCTTGTTGAGACAGATGGAGATATCGATCAGGCTATCGAAGTACTGAAGGAAAAGGGACTTGCCAAGGCTGAGAAGAAGGCAGGCAGGATCGCTGCTGAGGGACTCGTAAGAGTAGCTATCTCAGATGATGACAAAGAGGCTGCGATCGTTGAAGTAAACTCAGAGACAGACTTCGTTGCGAAGAACCCTGAGTTCATCGAGTTCGTAGAGAATCTCGCAAAGCTTGCTCTGGAAGCTCCTACAGAAGATATGGACGCATTCATGGCAATGCCTTACGGTGAAGAAGGAACTGTAAACGATGCACTCGTAGCAAAGATCGCGAAGATCGGCGAGAAGCTTTCCATCAGAAGAATCGCCAAGGCATCAGGTGAGATCCTGACTTCCTACATCCACGGCGGCGGAAGCATCGGCGTTATCGTTGCTGCTGACGGAGCTGATAACGATGACAACAAGACAGCACTGAAGAACGTTGCAATGCAGGTTGCAGCAATGAATCCTCAGTATGTAAGCAGAGATGAGATCTCAGATGAAGAGCTTGCTCACATCAGAAAGATCACTCTGGAGAGCGCACTGAACGACCCGTTCACACTGCCGAAGCCGATCCTGAACGGACTTCTTGACAAGGTCAATGGCGTCTGGGGTGAAGAGGATGTTGCGATACTGGCTGAGAAGAAAGCAGAAAAGGGATTCAACTTCAACTATCTGCCAAACTTCCTCTCAGAAGAAGCAAGGAATAAGCTTGCGGATCTTGCCGTAGCAGCTAAAGCAGAGATCGCTGACAACAAGATCTTCAACGGCCTGGTAGACGGACGTGTCTCCAAGCAGCTGAAGGAAACATGCCTGCTTGATCAGACTTATGTAAGAGCAGAAGACGGCAAGCAGACAGTTGCCCAGTATCTGCAGAGCGTTGACAAGGATCTGAAGCTGACGAAGGTCATCAGATTCGAAGTCGGCGAAGGGATCGAGAAGAAGGAAGAGAACTTCGCAGAAGAAGTTGCAGCACAGATGGCTAAATAGCATTCTGCTGCAGACAACAGTTCAAAAGGCATTAAGGGCCCTGGAATCACTACATTGCAGTTGATTCCGGGGCTTTTATGGACTGTATAAATGATGAAGAGGACATGCATATGAAGGAACATGATGCAGCAGCTGGCAGAACAGCGGGAGTCGCTTAGTATAGCGCTGGAAGAACTGATACATTAAGAAGTAACAGATATATGGGTAATTACGAGGAAATGCAGGCGATACTTTCCGATATTGAGTCGGACAGTACAGTCCAGCAGATGAAAAAATATATTCAGCATGGTAAAGTCACTACCTATGAGCACTGCAGAAGTGTGGCGAGACTCAGCTATGATATCGACAAAGCTTTGTCGCTGCACGCTGATCTTAACGTTCTGCTCGTAGGCGCGATGCTTCACGATTACTATCTTTATGACTGGCATAATAAAGACGGGGGGACTCACGATCTGCATGGATTCATACATGCAAAGATCGCACGTGATAATGCCAGAAAGCATTTTAATATTGACGAGGCTACAGGTGATGTCATTTACAGTCACATGTGGCCGCTTAATATAAGAAGGATACCGCGGTCTAAAGAGGCATGGATCGTATGCGCCGCAGACAAACTTGTTTCACTCCATGAAACATTGCTTCGGAGGTAAGACTTAAGTGTGGATCAGCAGATTTGTGTGTCTTTTTATGATATACAGCTTTATAGGCTGGATATATGAGACTGCCTTTTGTACTGTGAGCAGCGGGAAATGGGAAAACAGAGGATTCCTGTATGGTCCTGTTTGTCCGATCTATGGTACCGGTGCTGTAGCGATCTCTGTTGTGATGGGTATTGCTGGCGCATACAGCATTCAGATGAGCGCCTGGAATATATTCGTTATTTCAGTGATAGGAAGTGCGATCATGGAATATACGACATCGTGGGCACTTGAGAAGTTATTCCATGCAGTATGGTGGGATTACAGCAACCTTCCATTTAATATCAACGGCAGGATCAGCCTGTTCACTACTCTGGCGTTTGGTGTTGTCGGTATTCTGGTGGTCTACTATATCGCGCCGTTTACTGATAGTGTCATGGCTGGTGTAGCTCCTGTGATAACGGAGATAATGGCGTTCATCTTTATTTTCCTGTTTGCGGTCGATATCACACTTACAGTAACGGTACTGCTTGATTTTGATCAGACTGTGAATCGCCTTGAAAACAGCTTTAACGGCAGAATGGAAATGATCGTGGACGATACGAAGCTGAGGTCCAGGCACATCAGACAAGTCATAATATCGAAAAGCCGTGCTGTCAATGACCAGATATATTCTCTGAACGGATTTGCCAGGGACACAGTAGCAAGGATAAAGTCATTCAGGAATAGAGATAAGAATAAAGAAAGTATCGGGAACCGCATTCTTTCTAAAGTCAGAGAAGCTATACGGAGCAGAGATGGTATGGGCTGATACATTATAAAAAACATTTTTTGAACATTTTTTATGAAAAGTAGTTGTTATATCAGAGAAATTGTTATACAATTAACAATGACAGGATTTTGTTATATAATTAACAATTGCAGCGTTGCTGTATAGGAAAGAAGGTCAGAAAATGGATTCAGGTTTAAAAGACAAGGTCGTATTGATCACAGGTTCAACAGGTGGTATCGGTAAATCGCTTGCTAAGGCATTCGCAGGCGAAGGTGCTAAGATCGCGCTTACATCACGTTCACAGGAAAAGGTCGACGCACTTGTTGCTGAGCTTGATGTTCCTGAGGATCATGTCGCTACATTTATTGTAGACGTGAGCGTAGAGGATCAGGTAAAGGCTGCGGTCGAAGGTACTATCGCAAAATTCGGCGCACTGGATGTGCTGGTAAACAATTCCGGTGATAATGGAAGCTACAAGCCTATCGCTGAGCTTACAAGAGATGATTTCCTCAAGGTTTATGACATTAATGTATTCGGCGTTATGTACAGTATGAAATATGCTATCCCGCAGATGAGAAAGCAGGGTAAGGGCAACATCGTTAACATCACAAGTGAAGGTGAGTTCGTCGGAGCAGCAGGAATGGCTCCATACTGCTCATCAAAGCATGCTGCAGGCGGTCTTTCAAAGTGTGTTGCACTGGAAGTTGCTAAAGAGAACATCCGCGTGAACACGATCTGCCCGGGCGCAGTTGACACTCCGATGATGCGTCGTATTGAAGAGCAGTGGCTTGGCAAGGACTACACCCGTGAGCAGGCTCTGGCAACATTTGCTGCACAGTATCCTGACGGGAAGTATGCAGATCCTGATGAGGTCGCTACAGCTACCGTATTCCTGGCTTCTGATCTTTCAGGCCATGTAACTGGTACATGCATCCGTATTGACGGCGGTAAGTCTGCAACAGCATAG
>CAZBFD010000089.1:0-2603 GCA_964491055.1 uncultured Eubacterium sp. | reverse complement strand
ATGCATCCGTATTGACGGCGGTAAGTCTGCAACAGCATAGCTGAGCCGGACTGAATTCACAGACGGAATTATATAGCGGCTGTAAGCCCTGGGATCACTACATTGCAGTTGATCCCGGGGCTTTTGTTATGTCCTGAAGAGGCTTACTGTGCTAATATCATCGGATGTATCGGCCTGAATGCCGGCTCAATGGTGACATGTGTCGGAGCAATGCTTCTGGAGCCGCTGATGGGAACTATCCTGCTGATCACACACAGCATGGTCTCCGCAGATAAGCAGAATCTTAAAAGCTCCGGCCTTGGATTCCTGTTCCAGATCGCTGCCTGCCTGATCGCTTCCACATTGTACTTTTTTGTTACGCCTGTCAAAGCCACGACTGAAGAGATACTGTCATTCGCGCAGCCAACTTTGTTTGAAGTGATGGCTGCCTTTGTCGGAGGTATTGCCGGTGTGATAGGTTATACCAGAAAAGACAGAATAAACACCATCATCCCGGGCGTTGCAATAGCGACCGCGCTGATGCTCCCACTCTTCAATATCCCGAGATGTGAGAATATGACAGATGAGAAGAACAGCGGTCATAATCATGAGCATGCTCACTATTGTATGTGTTCTTGCGGGATGCTCACAGAAATCCAGTACAAGTGATAATGAACGGTACAAAAGTAAGACTGTGTTCGGCGTTGTGAGCAAAGTCGGATCGGATTCACTTACTATAAACGTAGGCGCCGGTATCGGAATGCCGGGCTCAGAAGGTGACATCGTGTCTGTAACGCTGGATGAAAACGGCAAGACTGTATCCGAAAGCGTCATGGGCGGATCTGACGGACAGGATTTTCAGGGAGAGCCGCCCGAAATGCCTGAAGGACAGGAAAACGGAAGCGTATAGAATACAGATCCACCATACAATTACCAGAGGTCATGACAGTTTAATCAGGCTTTAACAAACCGTATTTATAATATCGTTATAATCTGCCGGAGGCTATAGGCTGTTATTGATAACCGACAGATCATATGATATAATATAGTTCTAATTATTGGTTGTTATTAAAGGTTGATTGAGGTATTTGTTGTGGATAAGAAATCAAGAAGAATCATCGCGGTAATGGTGACGGTGCTCATGCTCGTTATGTCATTCGCCGAGGTGCCGGCGGTATTCGCCGCAGAGGAATCCGGGAATGAGCCGGATCTGTTTGAGTTATTTGAATTACAGAGTGAAGAAGAAGCTCAGGAGCTTCAGGACGCAGACGGTGTGGAAGGGCCTGAGGTCCTGCTGAATGAAGAGACAGCAGCAGATGGCGAGCAGCCACCTCAGGAAGGTGAAGAAGAGGAAGAAGACCCGGCTGATTATTCAGAATTGGATGCAGCTCTGGCAACTGTTCCGGATGATCTCTCGATTTATACGGACGAGACCGCTGATGCAGTAAGAGCAGCTGTTGAAGCAGCTAATAAACTGGACAGAGACCTGCCAAAGAGTGAGGAGTGGCGAGTAAAAGAGGCGGCTGCTGCAATAAATGACGCAGTAAGCAAACTCGTTAAGAAAGAAGCACCGGGAGAAGTCGTTATAGATGGTCATCCTATCAAGTTCCCTGACGGGAAATACTATTATGTCAGACTTTACGGAACTGTTGCTGATTCTGTAAAGAAGAAGCCGTATAACAACTCGGAAGGCAAGGTAAAGGTTACTCTTGATGCCAGATGGTACCAGGCACAGGAAGAAACAGTAAATGACACTTTATATGTAACAGACCCTGGCAAAAATCCACGTGGTGAGGATAAATATGCAGAGGTCGTTAAAAAAGGCTGGGAGTTCGTCTACGCGATAAAGAGCACGAACGGCACCAAGGATGACCTGACGGACGACGTAGTCATCGAAGGTAATCTGACATATGATGACATAGCACAGAAGGGTAAGAATAAGGGCAAGTCGATCAAGGTGAAGAATGACCAGACGCTCTACCTTGAGGCACAAGCGACTGACCCGAATGGCCAGAAATTTATAGCAAGTTCTCTCCCGAGAATAGTCAGATACGTGTTCCTGGACGCACCTAAGAATGTCAAGGTGAAATGTGATGACGGAGATAATGTTGCGACTATTTCATGGAAGGCTGTAAAGGGCGCCCGTAAATATGCCATCTACATGAGTACTAACGGAAAGTGCCCGGCTGAGCCTATCGCATATACCAAGAAGGATTCAGGCGATAAGACGTATGTAAAGAAGAATCTGGAAGGGCCTAAGACATATACATTCTTTGTAAAGGCGATGTTCTACAATGAGGCTAAGTCAACAGGAGGAACAGGCGGAACAGCAACCAAGTTCTGGACAGTCTCCAAGGCATCCAGCGGAGAAAAGCTGAAGATAACTGACCGCCTTCTTGGGATAGGCATCCGCGCGATCAGGTGGAAATACAATCTTAAGTATGCAGGGACACTCTACAGCAACGCGGGATGCACAAAGAAGAAGGGTACGATCGCCAAGGGCACCAAGGTATACTGCGTAGCCAAGATCCCGAGGAAGATACCTCGCGGCGGACATGCCACCAAGTTCCAGGTACAGGTCGAGAAGAACGGTAAGGTCATAAAGAAAGGATGGGTCAAGTACG
>CAZBFD010000088.1:291-6905 GCA_964491055.1 uncultured Eubacterium sp. | reverse complement strand
TACAATCGAATATGAAGATGGTCGACCTCGTGGTGGAGGTGATCGATTCACGCATCCCGGTTGCAAGCAGGAATCCGATCCTGCCGGAGCTTATCGGTGAGAAGCCGGAGATCATCGTGCTGAACAAGAAGGATCTGTCCGACGCGGCCGAGACTTCTGCATGGATCCAGCGCTTAACTAACAAAACCGTGACGGCGATCCCGTGCGACTGTGAGAGCGGGGAAGGCACAAAGCGCCTGATCGAGGAGCTTAACAAAATGAACGAGCGCCGCAACTCGGCAAAGAAATGGGACAGGCCTCTAAGGATGATGATAGTGGGAGTCCCGAACGTCGGGAAGTCTTCGCTCATCAACCGCCTTACAAAGAGGAAAGCTGCGAAGACAGGCGACAAGCCGGGCGTGACCCGCGGGAAGCAGTGGCTTTCACTTGAGAACGGCATGCAGCTCCTCGACACACCGGGGATCCTCTGGCCGAACATAGAAGACCAGGAGCAGGGCAGGCACCTTGCATACTGCGGCGCGATCAAAGACGAGATATACGACATATCCGAACTCTGCCTTGAGTTTATAAAGTTCATGCTGGCGGAGCATAAAGATAAGCTGTATGCAAGATATAAGCTGGAAGCGCCAGCCGATCAAAGCACAGCCGGCGATCAGGAGGACGATTCCATCTGGGGAGCAGACGAGACAGACGCCGAAAACCTGTGCACTGACGGCATCACCCCGGTCTCGGAAAACGGCGAGTACACGCCGCTTGGCGCGATGGAAGCGATCGCGAGGAACCGCGGCTTCATAATGCCGGGAAAGCGGATAGACTACGAACGGTGCGCCCGAACAGTGCTGGACGAGTTCCGTGCAGGAAAGATCGGGCGTATAACGCTTGAGCACGCATAATGTGAAGGGTTGTCAAAAAGAACCGTCACCGTTGACAACCCTCATTGAACCACTGGAGGTAGTCGGATGAAGAAGGTGGAGCGTGAGCGGATGCTCGCGGCGAAGCTGGAGGAGATGAAGAGGTATGAGCGCGGGCTCGCGGAGCGGGGTGTACGTTTCGTGGGCGGCGTGGATGAGGTCGGCAGGGGACCGCTGGCGGGGCCGGTGGTCACGGCCTGTGTTGTGCTGCCTCCTGATTTTGATGTGCTCGGGGTGGATGACTCGAAGAAACTTTCGGACAAGAAGCGCCGGGAGCTGGACGTGCTCATAAGGGAAAATGCCCTTGCATACGGTTATGGTATGCGTGATAATGAAACTATAGATAAAATCAACATTCTGAACGCTACGAAAGAAGCGATGAAGGACGCGATCGAGGAAGCGGCTCTGATGCTGAAAATGCGCGGCCGCGGAGAGCTCGAAGAGGTTTTGATCGATGCGGTCAAGCTTGACGGACTTCCGTACGGCCAGACCTCGATCGTGAAGGGCGACCAGCAGAGCGTGTCGATCGCCGCGGCTTCGATAATCGCGAAGGTTAAGAGGGACGACATGATGATCGCGTATGCATCAAAGTATCCGGGCTACGCGTTTGACAAGAATAAAGGTTACGGAACAAAGGAGCACTATGGGGGGCTTCGTGAGCACGGCATGACGCCGATACACAGGAAAAGCTTCCTCAGGTCTTTCGAAGGGCAGGAATGATAAAAATGAAGAGAATAATAGCAGCATTCATGGTTTTGATGCTGATCGGTGCTATGGGACTTACTGCATGCTCGGACAGCGGAAGTGCGGGAAACAGTGGGTCTGAAGAGAAAGCCGGGAAGGAAGACGCTGAGTTTGGGCCAAATACCTGGCTGAATACTGATGTGGACGGCGCGGTAACGGAAGAGACCAGCGCAGAGCCCGCAGATCATTTCGCGCTGGCCAAGAACAAGGATGAACTGCTTGCGACAAAGATCCCTGAGGGGAGAACGAACGCAGGCGGTTTTTATGACATCATGCCGCGTAACGATGAGCTCAAGCTTAAGCTCATAACTGACAAGAGCATGGAAGACCACGATGCAAGTCTGGTCAGGAAATACTATTCGATGCTCATGGACTGGGATAAACGTAATGAACAGGGCGTTGCCCCACTTAAGAAATATGTGGACGATATCCAGTCGATAAGCACTCTGGATGAAATGACCGCCTTCATGAAAGAACTGGACAGATCAGCAATATCTGGTCTCCTGTTTGTTTATGATATATGGCCTGACAGAGATGATCCTTCCATCTATACAGTAGAGATCGACCCTCCGAAGCTTACGCTCGAGGATTCCACAGAATACGGAGACGGGCAGACAGAAGCCGGCAGGCTGCTTAGGGAAAATGCAGAGAAAAGCTGGCCGGTAACGCTTGCAAAGCTTGGATACAGCGACGATGAAACAGAGAAACTGATCAAAGACTCGTTTGAGCTTGAGAGTATCCTTGCAGAACACATAATCGATATTGCAAGCCATTATACAGAAAATTATGAGAAGAAATCATATAATCCATGTGATATGGATGGGCTTGAGAAGATGGCCGGGAGTTTCCCGATCCGTGACATAATGGATGGCCGCGGCTTTGGCGGGAGCAAGATCTATAATGTCACTGAGCCGGATTATATCGGATCTCTGTCGGATATATATACTGAAGACAATCTTGAGAAGATAAAAGCATGGCTTATTACAAGAGCTGTAAGTCATTCCTGGACGCTTCTTGATAAGGATACACGTGACAAAACTACTGAGATATCCAATGAGATCAACGGCATCGAGGGAGTTGAATCTGATAAAGTAAGGGCGCTTAATTCCATCAGTGATTCACTTGTTGTTCCTCTGGATAACATGTACATCAGAAAGTACTGCACGGAGGAGATGCGTGATGATATCACCGAGATCATAAACAGGATAATAGACAGCTACAGAGAGATACTGGATGAAGAGGACTGGCTGAGCGAGGAAACGAGAGAGAAGGCTCTGGAAAAGCTTGATAACCTGACTGTCCGTGCTGCCTATCCGGATAAGCTCGGCGACTGGTCAGACCTTGAGCTAAAAGATTTTAATGAAGGCGGAAGTGTGCTGGAAGCAGACCTTGACGCGCTGAAATTCAAGGACTTGCTGCTCCGCCGGAAGATCAACACCAAAGTAGATAAAACTGTCTGGAACCAGACTGTTGTGCCAGCCTCTACGGTGAATGCTTATTATGATCCTTATGAGAACTCGATCAACATTCTCGCCGGGATACTGAGCAGTCCAATGTATGATAAAAATGCCTCATATGAGGAGAACCTCGGAGCGATCGGTGTAGTTATCGGACACGAGATCAGTCACGCATTCGATACGAGCGGATCGCAGTATGATAAGGACGGCAGACTGTCAGACTGGTGGACTGATGAGGACCGAGCAGCGTTCAATGAGCGCGCGCAGAAGCTTATCGACTACTATAACAGGATCGAGCCGCTTCCGGGAACTAAATGTAATGGCGAGCACCTTCAGGGTGAGGCAGCAGCCGATATGGGCGGAGTAAAGGCTACGCTCAGGACAGCATCAAAAGAAAAAGATTTTGATTATGATAAATATTTCAGCAGCTTTGCAAGTATGTGGGCTGTGAAGAGAATAAAAAGCGAAGAGACCAGACGGATCACGCAGGATGAACACCCGCTTCCGTACCTCAGGGTCAACATCCCGGTACAGCAGTGCGACGAGTTCGTCGAGACATATGCAGTCAAAGAGGGAGACGGAATGTACCTGGCTCCAGAAGACAGGATAAACATCTGGTAATGGATTAGAGAATTAAGATCATGAAACAGGAGGATCGTAAATGGAGCTTTTAAGGAGTGATATTGAAATAGCGCAGTCGGTCGAGATGGAGCCGGTCACCGAGGTGGCTGCAAAAGCCGGGATCGACGAGAAATATCTGGACCAGTACGGAAAATACAAGGCTAAGATCGACTATAGCATACTTAAGGATCTGGCGGATAAACCGGAAGGGAAGCTGATCCTTGTTACTGCTATAACACCGACTCCTGCAGGAGAAGGTAAAACGACGACTTCGATCGGCCTTGCTGACGCACTCAGTAAGATAGGAAAGAAAGTCATAGTCGCACTCAGAGAACCTTCACTCGGCCCTGTTTTCGGCCTCAAGGGCGGCGCGGCTGGAGGCGGCTACGCACAGGTAGTCCCGATGGAGGATATCAACCTTCATTTCACAGGAGATATGCACGCTGTCGGAGCCGCAAACAACCTTATAGCAGCTTTGCTGGACAACCACATCCAGCAGGGCAACAGCCTTAACATCGACCCGAGGCGGATCACCTGGAAGCGAGTACTCGATATGAACGACAGGCAGCTCCGCTTTCTCATAGACGGGCTTGGCGGGAAAGCGAACGGGACTCCGAGAGAGGACGGATTCGAGATCACCGTTGCGAGCGAGATCATGGCGATCATGTGCCTGGCAAGGGATATCAATGACCTCAAGCAGAGGATCGCGAACATTATAGTAGGGTATAACTATGCCGGCGAACCGGTAAGAGCAGGCGATCTCCACGCTGAAGGCGCGGCTGCAGCGCTGCTTAAGGATGCTCTCAAGCCAAACCTGGTGCAGACGCTCGAGCATACGCCTGCGATCGTGCACGGCGGACCTTTCGCGAATATCGCACACGGCTGCAACTCAGTGATGGCAACGAGGACAGCTCTTAAGCTTGCTGACTACACAGTTACTGAGGCCGGATTCGGCGCAGATCTTGGCGCTGAGAAATTCGTTGATATCAAATGCCGCCAGGCTGGTCTGGTGCCTGACGCATGCGTGCTGATCGCGACGGTGCGCGCGCTCAAGTACCATGGTGGAGTTCCGAAGAAGGAGCTGGGCCTGGAGGATCTGAAAGCACTCGAGAAGGGACTTCCTAACCTCCTCCAGCACCTTGAGAATATAAAAGAAGTTTACGGCATTCCTGCGGTCGTAGCGCTGAACAGGTTCCCGACAGACAGCGATGCGGAGATCAGGCTCATCGAAGATAAGTGCCGCGAGCTCGGTGTGAACGTTGTGCTCAGTGAAGTCTGGGCGAAAGGCGGAGAAGGCGGTATCGATCTCGCAAACGAAGTGGTGCGTCTGTGTGACGAAGACAGCGGATCGTTCAGGTTCGTCTATGACCTGAGAGATTCGATCAAAACCAAGATCGAAGCTATTGCAACGCGGATCTATCGGGCAGACAGCGTTTTATACAGTGATACCGCAGAAAAACAGATCAAAGAACTTGAGCGCATCGGGTTCACAGATGTTCCTGTCTGCATGGCAAAAACACAGTTCAGTTTCTCGGATGACCCTGATCTGATCTGTGCGCCGCGTGGCTTCAAGATAAAAGTAGCCGATGTGAAGGCAGATACCGGAGCCGGGTTCATAGTCGTAAGGACAGGAAACATCATGACTATGCCGGGACTTCCAAAGGCACCGGCTGCAGAGAACATAGATATCGATAACAGCGGAAAGATAAGCGGCTTGTTCTAGCAGTGCCGATTTATGGCAGATATGCGGGACTATGATGCATTGTAATAAGAGCAATGCCGATCTATGTGGCAATGCCAAAGGGAAGTGTGAGAGTAGATGAGAGCGGATCTTAGTTGCAAAGATTTTATAGATGTGCTTGCGAGTGATGAGCCGACGCCGGGCGGCGGCGGTGCATCTGCGCTTGTGGCAGCGATCGGGACAGCGCTCGGCAACATGGTCGGGAGCCTGACCGAAGGAAAGCTTCAGTATTACGAGGTAGAAGACGAGATCGAAGAGCTGATCGATAAGGCCGAGCAGCTGGAGCAGGATTTCCTTCAGCTGATGGACGATGACGAGCGGGCGTTCCTCCCGCTTATGGAAGCCTACAAAATGCCGAATAAGTCTGAGCTTGAAAAGGCAAAGCGCCTCGCAGTACTTACAGCGGCCAAGAGCCAGGCATGTCAGCCACCGCTTAAGATCATGCGTAAATGCTGCGAAGCGATAGATCTTTGCGGCCGTTTCGCGGAGATCGGGAACAAGAACGCTGTAAGCGATGCAGGCGTCGGGGTTTTGTTCTGTAAGGCAGCCCTGCAGGGAGCGTCGCTGAATGTCTTCATCAACACGAAAGGCCTCGCGGATGTGGAATATGCGGAGAAACTAAACACTGAAGCCGAGAGCATGCTCGCCGAATATACTAAGAAGGCCGACGACATATATGAGAGAGTGCTCGCGGAGCTGAAGTAAAAATTAGTGGAATGAATCAAATATGGAAAAGTCTCTTTCTTCTTTGCAGGATTGAGATCCGGTGATCAATATGGATACGCATGAAGAACAGGCAATGTGGAATTTCCTGTCATATGACGAGAAAAACCACCAGCTGTACCTCAGGCAGAAGGAACTGCTGGAGCAGTTTCTGAAGACAGGCGCGATATCGAAAGAACAGTATGAGAAAAGTCTTCACGACCTGACTGAAAAGATGGGCGAGGGATAAAAGCAGAATAATATTGAATTATGGCATCTCCTATGAGATGCTTTTTTATTAGTGCACTCATAAGGAAACCTTAGTGCATATGTACTAAAAACACATCTGAAATAATTCGATATTAGTACACGTAGGGGAAAATCTTAGTGCATATGTACTAAAAACACATCTGAAATAATTCGATATTAGTACACGTA
>CAZBFD010000088.1:0-191 GCA_964491055.1 uncultured Eubacterium sp. | reverse complement strand
GGAAAATCTTAGTGCATATGTACTAAAAACACATCTGAAATAATTCGATATTAGTGCACATAGGGGAAAATCTTAGTGCATATGCACTAAGGTTTTCCCTATGTGCACTATGCTACTGCTTTTAACATTATAACGTCATGAATGTCAGCTTTAGTTGGTAGACGCCGTTTGATTCTGTAACTACAATTATG
>CAZBFD010000087.1:0-6933 GCA_964491055.1 uncultured Eubacterium sp. | reverse complement strand
CCTTGCAATGTCAAAGGACATCAGAGTTTTGATCATAAAGCTCGCCGACCGGCTGCATAACATGCGGACCATCGAATACATGAGCCCGGCCAAGATAATAGAGAAATGCCAGGAGACGCTGGACATCTATGCTCCGCTCGCAAGCAGGCTCGGTATCTACCAGATCAAGTTCGAGCTCGAGAACATATCGTTCAAATACCTTCACCCCGAGGAGTATGAGACTCTCGAGCGTGAGGTCGCGGTCAAGAAAAAGCAGAGGGAGGGCCTCATCGAGCAGGTCTCCACTGAGATAAGCAAAGCCCTGGACGCGATCGGCATGAAGTATGAGATCCAGGGAAGGTCCAAGCACCTTTACAGCATCTATAAAAAGATGGTGCTCCAGCACAAGCAGCTCGATGAGATATTCGACCTGACAGCAATAAGGGTGCTGGTAGAGGACGTAAGGGATTGCTACGCGGTGCTCGGGCAGGTCCACACTATGTGGACGCCTATCCCCGGCAAGTTCAAGGATTACATCGCGATGCCGAAGCCTAATATGTACCAGAGCCTTCACACCACTGTGATCGGCGACAACGGGGAGCCGTTCGAGATACAGATAAGGACCTTTGAGATGCACCGCATCGCTGAATATGGTATCGCTGCCCACTGGAAGTACAAGGAGGGCGACACCACAGGAAAGCAGAGCAGCGAGGACATGAAGCTCGCTTGGGTCAGGCAGTCTCTGGAGAGCCAGCAGGACAGCGACGCGATAGAGTTCATGGAAAGCCTGAAGATGGACCTCTTTTCATCACAGGTGTTCGTGTTCACACCGAGGGGAAAGGTGATCGATCTTCCGGCCGGATCCACACCGCTCGACTTTGCTTTCAAGATCCACACCGACGTCGGATGCAGATGCGTTGGCGCCAAGGTCAACGGCAAGATGGTCACGATCGACCATCAGCTGAACAACGGCGACATAGTTGAGATCGTAACTTCGGCAAATTCATCAGGTCCTTCTGTCGACTGGCTGAAGATAGCGAGGAGCTCATCTGCAAGAAACAAGATCAGGCAGTGGCTGAAGAAGCAGAACAAGGGCGATGAGATAGCCAAGGGGAAAGATGCCCTTGATAAGTTCATCAGAAGAAAAGGCTATGATCCAAAAGAATGCGCCAAGGCTTCGTTCCTGAACGCCGCGGCCAAGGAGATGAACTTCCTTTCACTTGACGACGCGTATACACAGATAGCGCAGGGAGGGACGCTCCTAAGCAGATTCGCAAACCTGCTGTTCGCTTATCACGATGAGGAAGTAAAGCGCGAGCAGAGAAGGAAGGCGGAGAAAGAAGCCGCTCTTCTTAAGAAGACTGCCGAGATAACCAAAGAGGAAAGACAGAACAGAGAGAATCCGGGGATCGTTGTAGAAGGCGCAGAGAACCTCATGATAAGAGTCGCAAGGTGCTGCAACCCTGTACCTGGCGACGAGATAGTCGGGTTCATAACCAAGGGCCGCGGGATCACAGTGCACAGGCGCGACTGCCCGAATATCAGGTCTCTTCCGGAAGAGGAGCGCGCCCGTTTCATAGAGGTCGAATGGGAGAGCAAAGGACAGTCCAAGGCATACTCGACAGAGCTTGTCCTTGAGGCAGGGGACAGAAAGGGACTCCTGTCAGACATATCGAGGACATGCGATGAGCTCGATGTTGAGATCGAGGGGCTGAACGGAAAAAGGACAAAGGACGGCGGCATAAGAATAGTCCTTACACTTTCCATCACAGGCACCAACCAGATGCAGAAAGTGATGAGATCGCTGAAGAATATCAGCGGTGTCATCGAAGTATACAGACAGAGTGCCTGATAAGCTGAATAAAGTCAGAAAGACGTTGCACGACGTCATTGAATAAATTATTACAACCAGTTATTTATGAAGAAAAGAAGGAAAAATCATCATGGAAGTTTTTGAGTATCAGACAGGACCTCTGCAGGTCAACACTTACTTGGTATTTGATGAGGCAAAGGAAGCATTCCTGGTAGATCCGGGCAGCTATCTTAAGCAGATCTCAAACAAGATCACCGAAAAGGAACTTGATCTCAAGTACATCGTGCTCACACACGGACACGGGGATCACATCGGCGGGATCAAGCAGTTCAAGGCTGATTTTCCTGATGTCAAGGTCGTAGCTCTAGACGCAGAGAAGGAAACTCTGAATGATTCAGTCCTGAATAATTCGAAGATCCTGCTCGGCGGTGAAGTGACACTGGATGCTGACGTCTATGTACATGATGGCGAGACGATGAAGGTCGGCAACATGGACCTCAAGTTCATGGCTACACCGGGCCACACACCAGGCGGAATGTCGATCCTTGTCGGCGACAAGGTATTCTGCGGAGATACTCTGTTCAAGGGGTCAATCGGAAGATCAGATATGCCGGGCGGCGACTATCTTGCACTGATCAATTCAATAAAGACAAAGCTCTTCACGCTGCCTGATGAGACAAAAGTATATCCTGGCCACATGTACAAGACAACGATCGGCTGGGAGAAGAAGCACAATCCGTTCGTTGATTAGGAATGGCAGAGTACAGATTCAACATACACGGAGACGTCAATATATCTCTCATGCGGGAGCTGATAGATGAGTTCATTGATCCCGCGTATTATGAGATAGCTGACGATGACGGACCCGGTATCATCCAGATCAATACGGACTGTTCTTCAGACAGAGACACTGTCAAGCGTGAGCTTTACAGGAAACTCTGTGAGCTGACCGGCAGGGAACAGGAATGGGGCGCCCTTACAGGCGTCAGGCCTGTTAAGCTGGCAGGTGAGCTGATCGAGAGCAGGGGGCTTGATGTTGCGAAGGAGAGGCTTTCTGATTTCTACTACATGTCGGATGAGAAGATCAAGCTTGTAACTGATATGTACCTGTATCAGAAAGAACTGTTCGGCTTCGCGGACGCGAACAGCGCCGGCGTATATGTCGGCATCCCTTTCTGCCCGACAAGATGTCTTTACTGTTCTTTCGCATCCAACCAGGTGCCGGATGAAGAGATCGAGAGATATCTTCCTGTGCTGTTTCATGAGATAGAGCACGTCGGCAGCAGGCTGAAGGAGACAGGGGGCTTTGCTGAATCCGTCTATATCGGGGGAGGCACGCCGACCACTTTAAATGCTGAGCAGCTGAGCATGCTCTTGAGTGAAGTGAGCATGGCATTCGGGAATGGCCTTAAGGAGCTTTCTGTAGAAGCTGGAAGGCCTGATACGATCACGGAAGAGAAATTGGCTGTTCTTAAGGACAACGGAGTGGAACGGATCAGTATCAATCCGCAGTCCATGAAGCAGGAGACTCTTGACAGGATCGGAAGGAGCCATACACCGGAAGACATAGAACGTGCTTTTGAGCTTGCGCTGAGGACAGGCTTTGATGTGATAAACGCTGATATAATCGCTGGGCTCCCGGGAGAAGACGAACAGGACTTTGCCCGGACGCTTGAGAAAATGATCAGTATCGGAGCATCGAACATCACGGTCCATACTCTTGCTGTCAAACGGGGATCTAGGCTCCATGAGGAAGATAAGCAGTATCATTACAGAGCTGCCGATACTGTGAAGAATATGCTTGCAGTATCGCGCGAGATGCTTGCGGACGCAGGATTCATGCCGTACTATCTTTACCGCCAGAAACATATGGCGGGCGCTATGGAGAACACCGGATACTGCAGGGACGACAAGGCATGCCTGTACAATGTCAGGATCATGGACGAACACCAGAGCACACTTGCGATGGGAGCGGGAGGTATATCCAAAAAATACTATCCTGCAGAGAACCGTCTCGTGAGAGTGCCGAACGTTACAAACTACAGGGAATACATAGACCGCATTGATGAGATGATAGAGCGGAAAGAGAAGACTTATTTTATGGAGGACAATAATGCTGACCAGTGCGCCAAAGGGAACTAAGGATATCCTGCCGGATCAGATCTATAAATGGCAGTACGTCGAGGAACGGTTCAGGAAGATGTGCAGTAACTACGGGTACAGAGAGATCAGGACCCCGATGTTCGAGCATACAGAGCTGTTCCTGCGTGGAGTGGGCGACACGACCGACATCGTGCAGAAGGAGATGTACACATTTGATGATCATGCTGGAAGGAGCATAACGCTCAAGCCGGAGGGAACGTCGCCGGTCGTGAGGTCTTTTGTTGAGCAGAAGACTTTCGCGGACGTTCAGCCAACAAAGGAATACTATATAATCCCGTGCTTCCGCTATGAAAAACCTCAGTCAGGAAGGCTCCGCGAGTTCCACCAGGTGGGACTGGAGATATTCGGGACACCTGATATGCTTGCTGACTGCGACGTTATTTCTATAGCACATGATTTCCTCGATGAAATGGGTGTAAAAGACGTGGTGCTCCACATAAACAGTGTAGGGTGCCCGAAGTGCAGGGCGAAGTACAGAAAGGCTCTTCAGGATTTCCTCAGGCCTCATTATGACGAGCTCTGTGATACATGTAAGGACAGGTTCGAACGTAACCCGATGCGTATCCTGGACTGCAAGTCACCTGAAGACCAGAAGATCGTTGCGGATGCGCCGCTTATGATAGACTATCTGTGCGATGATTGCAGGAAGGCTTTTGATGACGTCAAGGAAGGCCTTAATGCAATGGGCATCGACTACACGGTCGATCCTAAGATCGTGAGGGGTCTTGACTATTATACAAAAACAGCGTTCGAATTTGTGTCGAACAAGATCGGCGCCCAGGGAACTGTGTGCGGCGGCGGAAGGTACGACAACCTGGTCGAGGAGATCGGCGGGCCGGCAGTTCCCGGAGTCGGATTCGGGCTTGGTATTGAAAGGCTGCTTCTCCTCATGGAAGCTAATGGCGAAGAGATACCAGTTCCTGAACCAACGAAAGTGTTCGTTGCGTTCATGGGAGACCGGGCAAAAAATCTTGGGCAGAAAATAACACATGAGCTGCACCTGTCGGATATATCCGCTCAGATGGACCTTAATGCGAGAAATCTTAAAGGCCAGCTGAAATATGCGGCAAGGCTCGGAACAAGATACACAGTAGTTATCGGTGACGATGAGATAGAACGCGGAGTCGTGCAGCTGAAGGATATGGATGCACATGAGCAGACTGAAGTACCGGTGGATGAAATAGTAGAAGAACTGAAAAAGCGGGCGTAGGGAGATATATGGCAGAGATATTTTCAAGAACACATATGGATGGTGTCCTCAGATCAGAGGACATCGGTAAAGAAGTAGTGCTGAACGGATGGGTCGCCAAGCAGAGAAGCCTTGGGAGCCTTATATTCGTTGATCTCAGGGACAAGACCGGGATCACGCAGGTAGTCTTTGACGATAGTATACCAGAAAGTGTATTCGGTAAAGCAAAGTCGCTGAGGAGCGAATATGTCATCGGTGTCAAGGGAACTGTTCGTGAAAGATCGTCCAAGAACCCTGATATTCCGACAGGCGACATAGAAGTGCTTGCATCTGACCTTATCATATATTCAGAGGCTGACACACCGCCGATCTACGTGAAGGATAACGATAACGTAGACGACAACTTAAGGCTTAAGTACAGATATCTGGATCTGAGAAAGCCGTCGATGCAGAAGAATCTTTCGTTCAGGCATAAAGTGTGCAAGCTTGCGAGGGACTATTTTGATGAAAACGGGTTCACAGAAGTAGAGACTCCGATGCTTGTCAGGTCAACTCCTGAAGGAGCGCGCGATTACCTGGTACCGAGCAGGGTTGCTAAAGGAGAGTTCTATGCACTCCCTCAGTCGCCGCAGCTGTTCAAGCAGCTCCTCATGGTAGGAGGAACGGACAGATATTTCCAGGTGGTCAAGTGCTTCAGGGATGAGGACCTCAGGGCTGACAGACAGCCTGAATTCACACAGATAGACCTTGAGATGTCTTTTATGAGCGTGGATGAGATACTTGCGCTTCAAGAAGGATTCCTGAAGAGAGTGTTCCATGAGCTCATGGGAGTTGAGATCGTGCTTCCGCTTAGGCGTATACCGTGGCAGGAGGCGATGGAAAGGTACGGGTCAGACAAGCCTGATACAAGATTCGATATAGAGCTTCATAAGCTTAATGACCTGGATGGAATAAAGAATACAGAGTTCGTTGTATTCAGGAATGCTCTGGAGAACGGCGGAGACGTAAGAGGCATCTGCGTTCCAGGCGGATCACCGGCATACAGCAGGAAGAACATAGATAAGCTGACGGATGAAGCCAAGCATTATGGAGCAAAGGGACTCGTCTGGATCCGTGTTGAGGAAGACGGATTCAAGTCTTCAGTAGGAAAGTTCTTTGACGATGAAGCGCTTGCGAAGATCGCTGCTGAGTTTGATGCAAAGCCTGGTGATCTGATCCTTATAGCTGCTGACAAGCCGAAAATCGTATTCGACACGCTTGGATTCCTTAGAAGAC
This sequence comes from uncultured Eubacterium sp., assembly GCA_964491055.1. Taxonomy (GTDB): domain Bacteria; phylum Bacillota; class Clostridia; order Peptostreptococcales; family Anaerovoracaceae; genus Aminicella. Next base: position 514 of record CAZBFD010000087.1, on the reverse strand, counting down.
ATATAGCATTCCAGATGGGAATGGTGGATCAGGACAGATTTGACCTTCTCTGGGTAACGGACTTCCCGATGTTCGAGAAAGACGACGAGACAGGAGAAGTCAAGGCGATGCACCACCCGTTCACACATCCTAAAGATGAAGATATACCGCTGCTTGATACTGATCCGATGGCTGTCAAAGCCGACGCATATGACATCGTACTTAACGGTGTGGAGCTCGGCGGGGGAAGCTTAAGGATCCACGAGCGGGATCTGCAGCAGAAGATGTTCGACATTCTTGGCATCTCCAAGGAAGAGAGCCAGAGAAAATTCGGGTTCCTTCTTGAAGCCTTCAGATATGGAGCACCGCCTCACGGAGGACTTGCATACGGACTTGACCGCTTCATCATGCTGCTTACGAAACAGGACAGCATTCGCGACGTAATGGCTTTCCCAAAGAATCAGAACGCTGAATGCCTCGTGAGCGAAGCACCGAACATCGTGGATAAGGAACAGCTAGATGAGCTGGGAATAAG
>CAZBFD010000086.1:0-7077 GCA_964491055.1 uncultured Eubacterium sp. | reverse complement strand
TCCAAAGAGCCAGAATGACCTGACAAAAGAAGCCAAAGAAAAGCTCGGAGAAGTCAAGACCTTTGGACAATTCGCAGGCGTCGCGTATGGAAGCGGAAATGTGACGCAGACGATCACATTTACACATAACTATACGCATACACTGCTGAAGGGCGGATATTTCACACTTAACGCCGGAATAGGCGGAACAAGAGGCGGAACGCTTCCTACTGATATATTCTTTACCGGTGAAGGAGGCCTGAATTTCAGCTTCACAAAGAACAAAGGGACAACGGACGGAACTACGTCAGGTAGTGACTGCTCCGGAACGGTCCCGAACATGCCGAAGGCGGCAAAAGGTTATGGATATGATTTCTCGTGGAAGCTGTTCAAGTATGAGATCAAGACAGATGAGAAGAATTCGTTCTATGTAATAACCTATATCGTCGATGACATCAGCGCTCCACCAAAACTGCCGGACAGCATCCAGCAGGATTTTGATAATACCACTGACTCACAGATCGCGCTCACATGGATTCAGACACAGGGCGACCCGAAAGAGTTTGATATTTACAGATATGAGGATTTCCCTCAGGGCGGAGGCGATAAGCTGGTCGGAACTGTCAATGGCTCCGACTATAAGCTGATGAAGGATGAGAACGGTCATACGGTAGTGGATGATAAGGGCCGTCCTATCAGGCATTATTCCTTTATAGAAGAGGGGCTTACTGCCGATTCCAGGTACAGCTACAGGCTGAAAGTAAAGGGAGACGGTGTTCCGCCTGAGAGCATCTTCAGTCCGGTTGTAGAGGCAAGGACTTTCGTGAAAACCATGCCTGACATATCTCTGTCAACAGATAAGCTTACTATATATCCGGACAGTGTATATCTTGTCGAGACCAAGCTTGCTGACCCGGAGAATTATCAAAGTGATATAAACTACCAGTGGCAGAAGTATAATCAGAAGACCAGACAGTGGGAAGATCTGGACGGATGCACCAGAAAGAACCTGTGCTTCTACAGTTGCACTGCGGACGACGAGGGTCAGTACAGATGCAGAATGAACCTTGTGAGAAGTGTGGAGAGCAATCCACAGTATATAAGCGCATATACAGAGACGTGTACTGTGACTTATTCACTGAGGAGTGTCAAGTTCGGCGACATCAAAGTCACTGAAGTAAGAGACGCGAAAGGTAAGATAACAGACACCGGGCTTTCTGTCACAGTGTCAAATGATAACCCGACGAGCAAAGAGAAGCCTGCGGGGAAAATGGAATTCACCTTCAAGGGTCCGAACGGCATCCTCACATTCGAGACAGATATCGATGAGGCTACCGGAACGGCTGCGATAGAGAGCATAGAGGATCTTATCGGTACAGCAGGCGCTGATGCCATGGTCGACGGAGGATATTTAATTACAGTAAGGTATGAAGGCAATAAGATATTCTATCCTGAAGATGATCCTGAAGAATACCATTATCTGAGGAATATCGAAGATTGTATATTCCTGTCGACAAAATCCGCATACTATTTTGGCGAGGATGTAATGGAGACTGCAGAGCTGTCAGATTATCAGAAAGGCAGCAACGGCAAAGTCAAGAAGACTGATCTCACTGACAAGCTCACAAAGCTGGAATTCTATGAGGCGATCGTAAACGGTGACGAGATCACCAAAGGATCTCTCGTACAGACATATGACTTTACGAGCGGCGAAAAGAAAGCTCCTGTCCCGCTTGATAAGAAACTTGCCAAGCATGCTTATATCGAAGCATATACAGATGGAGACGAACCTGTCGCACATACATATATAGATACGATGAAAGTCGAAGTCCAGATCTCCCTCAAAGAGAAGCTTACCGGGACAGGAAACATGCTGAAATGGATCGGCGCTTCTGATGTTACTGCTTCCGACGGTATCGACCTGGAAAAGAAGAACATAAAGACTGCTGACGGCGATAAGAGTCTTATGGACTTCCTGCTATTCAAATACTACGAGCAGAATGGCGACTATATCTGCGACTCGGATAATGAGGAGCAGCATAAGGATGAATTCATACCTGCCGCTTACTATGCTGATGTGTCGTTCACAGCAGATGAGGGAGGAGATGATGAAAGCAAGAAATATGCATCATATTTCTACACACCGACATTCAGCGGCGCAGATTTCATTGTTGTAGGATGCTACTATCTGGTATCTGCAGGACCTGCTGATATAAACAGTGGAAGCGTGAAGATGCTCTCACCTGACGATCTTACAGACTTTACGGATAAGGGATACGCGGGCGGTACAAAACTTCAGCTGCAGGCAGTGCCGAACAAGGGATATGAGATAAGCAAATGGCTGATCACAGAACCGGTAAAGGACGGAACGACCAAGACATATACTCTTCCTGGAGATGAGACAATCATATATACAGTGAAGAGCGAGAACGAAGAGGCGGATGCACAGGGAGACGGAAAGATCACAATAAAGGCTGTGATGAAGCCTAGGGAGAACAGGCTGACATTCAGCAAGATAGGAAAAGGAAGCCTGGCACTCAAGCCGTCAGGTATCGCAAGTGGTGATGTCGTTCTAGCGGATACTAAGCTGGAGTTTACAGCCACGCCTGATGCGGGCTGGCGTTTCGAAGAATGGCGCTGGACGAACATCGGAGGAGAAAATATCGTATCCGGCGGAGTAACTGACAGTGAAGGCGTGAACAGAAAGACGTTCACGATGCCGGACAACTCTGCGGAGCTGTATGCCGTGTTTGCACGAGATACGATTGATGTAATCACGTCAAATGATTTTGACGTCCTGTACATAAACGACGGAAGCAATCCATATTATGACAACGGCGAGCTTGTGATGACTGAGAGAGGAAGGGACGTTCCTAAGGGAGTAGAAGTCATCGTAAGAGCAAAGCCGGGCATCGTGCTTACTCCAGGAAGCGAGTGGGATGTCAAGGAGACAACAGTATCAGAGCAGATCAAGACACTTACTGCAGCTGAAGTAACATCAGATGGACGCCCGGGCTGCAGATTCAAGCTCGATGACGATGCAGCGTCCTGCATCGTCGCCAGGGACGCACAAAAAGGTAAATATGCCGTTAACACAACAGGTACAGGTATAGAGTTCACTGTAACAGTCGACGGAGAAGAAATGAGCGGAAATCCTGTGTATGACATTGAAGCGGGATCACTTGTTTCTGTCAAGGCAAAGCCTGTACGAGGGGAGCTTATAAAGAACTGGACAGTTAACGGGACCACGAACGAGTCCAGCGAAGGAACATATTCATTTAACATCACTGAGAATATGAATATCTCAGTTCAGACGAAGGATGATGATAAGCTTGAGCTCAAGCTGTCTACGACAGGCGGAGGCACAGCTGTTTGTGAGATCACAGATAAGAACGGCGACAAAGTGGCTCCTATCGAATTCAGTGGAACTGAGAAAACAGTTGATGCATACAAAGGCGAGGAGGTTTTGATCAGAGCCGCTGATGGTGAAGACGAATACACACTAAACGCCGTTATCGTAAACGATGAGCAGATGGATCTTGATGAAGACAGTAAAGTCACGCTTAAGGATCTTGATGAGGATAAGACGATAGTCTGCAGGTTCGGAGCGAATACTTACGTCAGCGCTACATTCACAAAGGACGTAAGGAAGATCGAAAAATCCGATATGATCATCCTGGGCGAAGATGAGACAGAGATAGATGACGAAGAGTCTTACATCGTTCAGAAAGGACAAGCATTCGAGTTCACAGTTTCTGTGCCTGATACGAGTAATTCCTACGTTACAGTAGAAGGGAATCAGCTGGATGCTTCAGGTGACCCGGTAGCAGCGGACGGCAGGAAGACATACAGCTATAAGATCGAGAGCATGGACAAAGACAAAGAAGTCACGGTCTGTGATTACAGGGTCATCTATATCCCTGACAAGAACGATGAAAGGACACCGCAGCAACAGCTTCTGGAATATTTTGAGATCATAACTGACAGCCAGAACAACCAGCCTGACGGTATACTTACAGACGATATTGAACTTGAGGGTAATTATAATATTGTAATGCCCCAGTCGTTCAATGCAGTGTTTGATGGCGATGGACACAGTATAACAGGACTTGACCTGAAGGCGGCTGCCGGAGGCGACCTCACGACATTCAGGGGCTTGTTCGGAGACATAGCTGAGGGAGCCATCATCAGGAATGTTGCCTTTATAGATACGGAAGTACATGCAAGAGGCGATATTATTCAACAAGTTCATACTCCGGTAAAAGAGACAGGATTGCTGTGTAAGACGAACAAGGGCACGATAAGCGGAGTTGCACTTATCAATTCTGCTATGTATGTATATGATTCTGTGGAGGATGAGAGGAATAAACCGGTCGCAGGTATTGCATTTGAGAATCAAGGCACTGTTGAGAACTGCCTTGTACGCGGACTTTCTGTAACAACTGACGCAAATGCAGAAAACACGGTAATGGCCGGCGTCGTTAACAACTATACGATAATTGACGATAAGAAAGTGGGAGGCCAGATAAAGAACAGTTACTTTGCAGACTTCGGTGTCAAGTATGCTGGACAGACAGATTTCAGCTACCCGACCGCAAATGTCATTGCAAGAGCGACTGAAAATCCGGTCGGGACGTTTGAAGGCAACTACTACAATGCTACTTACAACGGGAACGACCAGTTTGGAACGAGCGTATTCACTCTTGCTTCATCCACTGGCCAGCAGGCTCAGGAAGAAGAGGTCAAGACGCCTGAGTTCGTAAGGAAACTTGCGTACACTATGAATGGCAGCACTGATAATCCGGTCTGGGGGACCACAGATCCTGCTGATGATACATCAGCGGATGATCCTGAGAGTGCCAGGATCATCCAGATAAAGCTGGGAGGAGAAAAGTGCAAAGCTCCGATCAAAGTATCATATGAAGCGAATGGATACCATCTTGACAGATACCTCTATCCTGGCGAGAACAAGCTTCCTCCGGCAGATGTTTTTGATGGAGTCACAGTGACAGCCTGGGAGATCGACAACAAAGCCTACGCGCCTGAAGATACTGTCGAATTAAACAACGATATGTCAATAGTAGGCATAGTAGATCTCAGCGATTATGTTGCGTCGCTCGAACTTACATCAGACGGCAACGAGAGACCGATCATATATTACACAGATATAAAGGAGGCGTTCAAGGCAGCAGAAGCCAATGAGGCCGCGGTAGAAGATAATGTGATCTCCCAGGTGCTCACTATCATAGGTACATGTACTCTTGCTGATGAAAGCGTAAGCGTCGGAGCCAACACGACTTTGATCGTCAATGAAAACGTAGCATTCACCATGAATGAAAATGCGCACATCGAAAACAGCGGCGTGATCAATGTGAAACAGGGAGCAACGGTCCACAAGTATGGAACGATGCGCAACAAAGTAAATGCATCGATAAGTATTCCGGAAGGGTCTGGAACACCTGGAGAAGCTGATGGAAAATACTTCTACAACTATGGCAGAATGCTGGATAACAAGGGCGAGATAGATCATCCGGAATATATCAAGTGCGTACCACATCTTTGCGAGGAATGGGTGTACTCTGAAGAACCGGATGAGGATGGCAAGTGGTGGAAGACGAGCAAATGCTCAGTATGCGGAAACACTGTAAAAGAAGAGATCAAGCCGAATCCACCTGCAGCAAAGGTGAAGAGCATCGAGATCTTCCACGAGGCGGATAAGACCATATATGAGATAAATGATCACTTCACGAAGGCAGGCCTCGAGATCGTCGCGATCATGACCGACGGTACAAAGGCGCCGGTCACGGCTTATGACCTGGCGCTCAAGATGGGCGACGAAGATGAGAAGCCGCTAGCGGACGATGACCAGCTGACCGAAAAGGGAAGCGGCAAAGTCATAGTGAAGTACGGCAAGTTCACATGCGACTACGGCATCGTGATAAGCAACACAGCTGATCTGCTCACGCTGACAGACGCCGACGGAAACGAGATAACCAAGGCAGACATGGCGCCGGGAGAGAAGATCACGATCAACGCTTCACTCAAGGCGAAGCTCCCGTACAAGACATCGTTCCAGTGGGAGACAAGCAGCAGCGTCGCGGCGCTAGCTTCAGACTCCGGAAAGACGAATGAAGTCACGGCAGGCGACCTTGGAGATGCGACGATCACAGTCACGGTCGTTGATGAAGATGGAGTTCCGGTCAGGGCTATCGATCCGAAGACAGTCACGATCAAAAACCAGAAGCACATCACGAGGATCAGGATCAAGGGCGATGATGTGACGATCGAAAAAGGCGCTACACACCAGTTCGAGCTAGAAATAACGCCAGAGGAATACGTTGACCAGATCACCTGGACTTCGTCCGATGAGAGTGTCGCTACTATCGACCAGAACGGAAAAGCAACCGCAAAGAAGGGCGGGCAGACTTTGATCGAAGTCACGACATCTAACGGAAAGAAAGACACGAAGATGCTGTACGTGCATGAGCCAGCGAATGACCTCACGATAAGCCCGACAACGGTCAACATGGTGAGCAACAGCTTTGCAACGATAACAGCGACAGTCTCAAATGAGGACGCTAACGGCGAGATCACATGGGCCGTCGATCCGAGCTCATCCGCCGGGTTCTACGTGCTCGACAGCTCGACAGGAGCGATGAGGATCCTCGACACAGTAAAGACAAGACTCGCGCCGGACGGCAAGGGTAAGGCCACTGCCTACGTCGTGATAGTCGGACAGGAAGCAGGAGACGCGACCGTAACGGCTTCAGTAAAGGGAGCAGACGGAAGCGATATAACGAAGACCTGCGCCGTCACAGTAAGCAACGCCAATGATTTTGTTCAGATCACACTGAATGACAAGGTAGTGTCAGGCCAGATGCTGTCATTCGCGCTGGACGGCCAGTACGTAAAGCTTGGAGTAAGGTCATCTGTTGGCCGGACCGATACATTCAAGTGGGAGGTAATCGACAACAACGAGCTCCCGGTGATCAAAGTCGACAACACCGGAATCGTGTCGCTCCTCAGGAAGGGAGCGGCAGTCGTCAAGGTGACCAACTCAAGAGGCCTGTCAGACATGTGCGTGATCACGGTCACAGT
>CAZBFD010000085.1:0-7110 GCA_964491055.1 uncultured Eubacterium sp. | reverse complement strand
ATTCAAAACAGGCAGGTCATATGGCCTGCCTGCATCAGTTTTATTATCGTTTTCAGTGTTCGTCGATGAACTTCTGTATCCTTGCCCTGACTCTGTCTTCGCCGAGGATCTGCTGGATCTCCCACATATCCGGCGAATCGGTACGCCCCATGAGAGCAAGCCTTATGACAGTGCTGACGTGCCCGACATGGCCTTTGTATGAGTCCGGATCTTTCTTGTAGTCCTTCGGCCTCACGGCGTATCCGAGGTCTCCGGTTATCTTTCTGATCTTCTCGAACCATGCCTGCTGGTCGTCTGAATGGTCATATGTATCGAGGTACCTGATCAGGATCTCCCTGACATCTTCTGCCGGCACTTCTTCCGGGATCTCATCTTCTATCGCAAACATATCATCAAAGAAATAGCTGATGTACTTCATGATCTGTCTTGCGTAGATCAGATCCTTACGCGGCTTCCTGTCATTACGGCCAAGATCAAGTATCTTCTCCAGATACTCTTTGTCAGCAAATACTTCCGCATATTCAGGAGCATGCTCGTCTGACCACGCCTTCAGGAAATCATAAAGCTCGGATGCCGGCTTCTTAAGAAGAACTTCCTTGCTGATGTCGTTCAGCTTGTTAAGGTCGAACAGAGCACCCGCGCTGCTCATTTTCTTTGTCTTGAACGGGAAGTCATCTATCGGAGCATCAGGGTTCTTCTCACGCCACTCCTCATAATTGGAATTGAGCACGGTCATGAGATATTCTCTTACTGCGTCAGGATGATATCCCTGATCCATATAGAACCCGAGTGAGAGCTCCGGGTCTTCCCTCTTGGAGAGCTTTCTCTTGTTGCCATTCTCGTCAAGCTTCATAAGCTGAGCTGTGTGGCAGTATACAGGGCGCCTTAAACCCAGCTTACTGAACAGCTCAACGTGGATCGGAAGTGACGACAGCCATTCCGCGCCTCTTACGACATGAGTCGTCCTCATCAGGTGGTCGTCCACAACATGCGCAAAGTGATATGTCGGGATCCCTGTCGTCTTGAGTATCACGACATCCTGGAAGTTCTCCGGCATCTCGAGCATGCCGCGTATCCCGTCGATGACCTTTATCTTCGGCTGCTCCGGAACAGTATCCTTATCTTCAGCTTCGTCTGCTGCTTTCTGGTAGAACTCAGGCGGAAGCCCCGATGATTTAAGCCGCACAACGTAAGGCTTACCATCGGCCAAAGCGGCTTTGATCTGGTCTAGCGACCAGTCCCTGCACCTTGAGAATTCGCCGTAGATGCCAGGTGTGAGTTTTGATGCTTCCTGCGACTCACGGACGGCCGCGATCTCTTCTTCAGTCATGAAGCATGGATAGGCATGACCGTCCTGGACAAGCTTCTTTGCGTAGGCTTTATAGATGTCACCGCGGAGGCTCTGTGTGTACGGGCCGTAATCCCCGGTCTCTCCGGTCGCGTTCGCGCCTTCATCAAAGTCGATCCCGAACCATCCGAGTGATTTGATGATAAGGTCAGTCGCACCTTCCACGTAGCGCTTGTCGTCAGTGTCCTCGATGCGGAGATAGAATTTACCTCCGCTCTGGTGCGCGAGCCGCTCATCAACGAACGCTCCGTAAAGGTTGCCGAGGTGGATGAACCCGGTCGGGCTCGGTCCCATCCTCGTCACCATCGCGCCTTCCGGGAGCACACGCTCCGGGTATATCTTCTCATAGTCCTCAGGCGTCTTGTCGATCCCCGGGAACAAGATCTCTGCTAATTCCTGTCTTTCTTCTGGTGTCATGTGTGGTCTCCTATGCTCGTCCCGCAAGCTCCATGTCGTATACCGCACGCTCTCCGCCAATGTATTTCGGACGTGTTCTGGCAGCGACAAGGTGCGCTTCGCCGATGGCTTTAATCTTAAGTCTTACCGGAACGGCTACGTCCTTAAGGTGCATTCCGATAAGCGTGTCCCCGATGTCGAGGCCGGCGTCAGCTTTTATATGTTCAAGTGCTACAGGCTCATCAAAGTTCTCGTAGCATGTCACCGCAAACGACCCGCCGGCGTGCAGCTGCGGCACGGCGTTCACGATCTCAGTCCCCGGGAGCAGAGCCCTTTTCTCAATGATTATCGCGCGGTTAAGATGCTCACAGCACTGCGCCGCAAGAAAGATACCCCTCGCCTTGAGAATTGGCATTATCCCCTCGTATACAGCTTTCGCCGCATCGATGTCAGAGCCTTTGCCGATGCGCTCGCCCTTTATCTCGCTTGAGGAGCAGCCCACCACAAGGATGCTCCCCTCGCTGAGATGTGCGGTATCCAGCAGTTCTTCGCAGGCGTCATGCGCCTGCTTTTTTATCTCATTATATAATTCTGTATCCATTTCAATACCTATTTCTCATACAGCTTGCTCTCAGCGATAGTTACCGCGTTGCGCACGCAGTCCTCACAGCTGCAGAGGATCTTACCTGTGTCGCGGCCTTTGATCTCCTTGCAGATCTCAGCTCCGGTCATGGTCCTGAACATTTCGCTCACAGTCCTGGCTTTCCTTACTATTGGTTTCCCGTCATATGTCTTAAGTCCGAGAAGCATCTGAGCCGCTACAAGTGCGCCGCACGTTCCTTCCATATCTCCCATGCCCAGACCGAACGCTGATCCCAGCTTTTTCATATCTTCCTGACCAACTTCATCCGCGAAAGCACAAAGCACCGCCTGGCAGCAGTTACACTCCCCACGGAACAGCTCTACCGCTTTCTCTTTTCTGTCCATATCAAAATCTCCTTATAATTCAGCTTTCGATATATTTCTTCTGCATCAAAGTAATTATACTTCCCAGCTTTCGAGATATATTTTCTGCTCTTCAGTCAGCTCGTCGATCTCTGTACCCCAGGCCTTGAGCTTTGCCCTCGCGATCTTGTCGTCGACTTCTTTCCCGATGTCGATCAGCTTGTTCGGAAGCTCGCCCTTATGCTCTTTGATGTACATTGCGCTGTATGCCTGGACCGCAAATGAAAGGTCCATGATCTCTGCAGGATGTCCGTCAGCCGCAGCGATGTTGCAGAGCCTTCCTTCTGCGATGACGTTCACCCACTTCCCGTTCGGCAGCTTATATGCTTCAATGTTCTTCCTGGCTTCATGATGCTCCGTCGCGGCTTCTTTGAGTCCCGCCATATCGACCTCGACATCAAAATGCCCGGCGTTCGCCATGATGGCTCCTTCTTTCATGTTCATCATCGCGCTGTAAGGGATGGCTTTCTTGCAGCCTGTTACGGTGATGAAAAAGTCTCCGTATTTTGCTGCTTCATGTATCGGCATCACCGTATGTCCGTCCATCCTTGCTTCGATAGCTTTGACAGGGTCGACTTCAGTCACGATGACCTGGGCTCCGAGGGCTTTTGCTCTCATCGCGACGCCCTTGCCGCACCAGCCGTATCCGCAGACGACCGCAGTCTTTCCCGCAACGATCAGGTTCGTGTTCCTCATGATGCTGTCCCAGACTGACTGGCCTGTTCCGTAACGGTTATCAAAAAGATGCTTGCAGTCTGCGTCGTTTACAGCGCACATCGGGAACTTCAGCACGCCCTGGTTCTCCATAGCCTTTAGGCGGATGATGCCGGTCGTCGTCTCCTCGCATCCTCCCCAGACCTCTTCAGCAAGCTCCGGGTGCGTGGTGTGCAGGCAGTGAACAAGGTCGCCTCCGTCATCGATAACGATGTTCGGCTTCTGCGAAAGGCATCTCACTATGTGCTCATCATACTTCTCCTGAGTCGCACCGTGGATCGCGAACACCGAAAGCCCGTCATCCGCAAGGGCAGCTACGACATCATCCTGAGTCGACAGCACATTACTTCCAGTGACATACATTTGGGCTCCGCCCATTGCAAGCACTTTACAAAGATATGCAGTCTTCGCTTCAAGATGCACAGAAAGCGAAATCTTCACACCTTCAAAAGGCTTTGTTTCCTTGTATTCATCCTCCAGCCCGCGAAGAAGCGGCATGTTGTTCCTGACCCATTCGATCTTCTCATGCCCTGACGGTGCAAGAGAAATATCCCGGATATCATATTCCTGCATTTCTTTCCCCTCCATTTGTGTTTTAGGGACAGTCCCCGAAAACACATTACTCTCCTAACTTTTTTTCAATAAGATCTGCGATGTCCTTTGCCATCGCTGTTATCTCGTCTATATCTTCACCTTCTAGCATTACTCTTACAAGTGGCTCTGTCCCTGATGGCCTGATGAGCACGCGTCCGTTTCCTTCCATCTTCTTTTCGCACTCATTTATCGCAGCCATGATCTCAGCATCATCTTTATACGCTTCTTTATTTGAATTGGATACGTGAGCGTTCACCAGCACCTGCGGATAGATCTTTATCGGGTCTGCAAGATCTGACAGCTTCTTTCCGGAGGCCAGCACTGCCTGGATCAGCTGGAGTGACGACAGGCATCCGTCTCCTGTAGTTGAGTGATTCAGGAAGATTATATGGCCTGACTGCTCGCCGCCGATGATGCCGCCCGTCTTGAGCATGCTCTCGAGTACGTATCTGTCGCCGACTGTCGTGATGTCCACATTTATGTCTTTGCTGTCCAGGTACTTGTGGAATCCGAGGTTGCTCATCACTGTCGCTGTGACAAGATTCTCCGCAAGTTCTCCCCTTGCCTTGAGATATTCAGCACAGATGCACATCGCCTTGTCGCCGTCCACGATCCTGCCGTTCTCATCCACACTGATCAGACGGTCCGCGTCACCGTCATATGCAAATCCGATGTCCGCTCCTACTTCAACTACTTTCTTCTGAAGCTGCTCAGGATGCGTCGATCCGATATGATCATTTATGTTGATCCCGTCAGGGTCGCCTCCGATAACGGTCACGTCCGCACCGAGAGCACGGTATACTGCAGGCGAGCTCTTATATGATGCCCCGTTCGCACAGTCGAGCACGATCTTCATACCGTCAAGGCGGATGCTGATCGAAGAGAGCAGGAACTTCACATATGCGTCCAGCGCGCCCTCTTCATCATCCCTGAGACTTCCGATCTCATCGCCTGTACACGGCTCATCACCTTCAAAGCCCTGTTCGATCACTGCCTGGATCTCGTCTTCAATAGAATCGTCAAGCTTGAATCCCTTGCCGTTGAAGAATTTGATGCCGTTGAACTCAAACGGATTGTGAGAGGCTGAGATCACGACGCCGGCGTCAGCTTCATAGTATCTCACAAGATATGCTACTCCCGGAGTCGGGATGACTCCCGCCTTTATTACATTACCTCCGACTGACAGTATCCCTGCAGTAAGCGCCGCCTCAAGCATGTCACCTGAGATCCTCGTATCCTTACCAATTACAAACACAGGGTGCTTATGCGCTTTCCCGAGCACCGTGGCACCGGCCTTCCCCAGCCAGAACGCAAGCTCTGCGGTAAGCTCCTGATTTGCAACGCCCCTGACACCGTCAGTTCCGAACATTCTACCCATATGCTACCTCCGAATGTTGCTCCGATAAACAGGCAAGGATCAGTAGCCGGCCCCTTCCGGCTTCTGATCCATGCGAATTACGACAATTAATTATTAATCTTTCTTGCTGACCGTTACGGCCATCTTTATATTCTTATCTTTCTCAGCCACATAGATACCGTCCGGAAGAACCGGGATCACCTGGATCTCCGTATCTTCTTCTATTCCCGAGACATCTATCGGCTCCGTCTTTACCTTCTTTATATCTTTGAGATCGTCAGCCGGCCCTTTTATAGTTATCTGGTCCTGGCACTTAGTTGTCTTTGCATAATCATCGTTCGGATCATCCTTGACCTCAACAACGAGCTTCACTGTCTTCGTCGGATATATTATAGAAGTCACTTTACACTGTGTATCCGACATGCTCAGCTGATCAACTGAATTCCCTCCTGAATCGATTGCGGTAAGCTGACTTATGGTTGAGCTGAGCTCTTCCGGCATATCTTCTATGTCGATCTCGGCTTTCACATTGACTACCTGTCCGACTATGGAACTGGCACCGCTTATCTCAACAGTCTCCGGATCGGTCTTGACCGTGGTCGGCTCCATACCTTTCGGACAGTCTCCGTTATATTTGACTTTAACGTTTCTCTTCTCGGTGACACGTTCCTCGACATTCACAGTTATCTCGTTCAGCGACTGGTTGTCTATCTCAATATTCTCCGGGATCTTCAGGTCGATCGGGAGCTTGTTCGCTCCCTCAGCCGCATTGGTGAGGTCGACCGTCGCAACGATATCCGCCTTGGAAAGCCTGCTCACCGCGTTACGCTTTCCTGACACTGTTACACGAAGAGAATCGTCGCTCGTGCTCACTACCGCAAGCCCGCTGTCGCTCAGAGACTGCTCATTCGCTAGTGTAATTGAAATACCGCGGTATGTCTTCTTCGTGACAGGGTCAAGCTGCCCCACGACGTAGAACCACAGCGCGCAGGCAAGGATGAAGGATATGACAATTCTTGCTCTTTTATCTTCAAGCATCCTTCTTCCCTCCTATGAAATCAAACAGCCTGTCGAGAGTCTGGGGCTGTCCGCCGTCCTCACTCAAATACAGATCGAGCAAAATCTTCTGGACTGATTTCTTGTCCAGGAATCTCTCAAGCTTGCCGTTCTCCGCGGCCGAGATAACTCCCGTCTCCTCGCTCACGATCAAAGTCAGGCAGTCCGAGTTTTCGGTAATGCCTATACCTGCTCTGTGGCGCGTGCCAAGGCTTTTGTTCAGTTCTTTATTCTCACTTAGCGGGAGCACACAGCCTGCCGCAATGACTTTGTTCCCTTTGATGATGGCAGCTCCGTCATGAAGCGGCGACCCGAGATAGAACAGATTCCCGAGAAGCTCCTGCGAGACGTCTGCATTTATGATAGTCCCCGTCTCAGCGATATCCTTGAGGGCGATCTCACGCTCAAATACGAGGAGAGCACCTGTCTTCGACTTGGAGAACGAGTCGACCGCCGCGACTATCTCATCCACTGTATGCTTGGCGAGTTCCTTGTCGATCGCCGCCTTCCCGCGGTTCGTGAGGTGCGTCCTCCCCATCACCTCCAGGGCACGCCTGATCTCCGGCTGGAAGACAACGATAAGAGCAAAGATACCGATGGTGAACGTACCTTTCAGTATCCAGCTTATCGTATGGAGCTT
>CAZBFD010000084.1:5762-7147 GCA_964491055.1 uncultured Eubacterium sp. | reverse complement strand
AAGGAGGATCTGTAATGCCTAAGGAATACAGAACTATACAGGAAGTCGCCGGACCTCTTATGATGGTCCGCGGCGTCGAAGGCGTCACATATAACGAGCTCGGTGAGATCGAGCTGTCAAACGGCGAGAAGAGAAGATGCAAAGTACTCGAAGTGGACGGGACAAACGCGATGGTCCAGCTGTTCGAGAATTCAGCCGGCATCAACCTTGATTCGAGTAAAGTGAGATTCCTGGGACGCAGCATGGAGCTCGGCGTTTCAGAAGATATGCTCGGTAGAGTTTTTGATGGCATAGGTAGACCTATCGATGGACTGCCGGAGATCCTTCCGGATGAAAGACGCGACATCAACGGACTTCCGATGAACCCTGCTGCAAGGGTATATCCTGCGGAATTCATACAGACAGGAATATCCGCTATCGATGGGCTCAACACGCTGGTAAGAGGGCAGAAGCTCCCGATATTCTCAGCGTCAGGACTCCCACACGCACAGCTCGCTGCACAGATCGCAAAGCAGGCTAAGGTAAGGGGAACGAATGAGAAGTTCGCTGTAGTATTTGCGGCAATGGGAATAACCTTCGAGGAATCCAACTTCTTTGTAAACTCGTTCAAAGAATCAGGCGCGATCGACAGGACTGTCATGTTCGTGAACCTCGCGAACGACCCTGCGGTAGAACGTATCTCCACCCCGAGAATGGCGCTTACTGCTGCTGAGTACCTTGCGTTCGAGAAGGATATGCACGTGCTCGTAATTCTTACGGACATAACGAACTACGCGGATGCACTCCGTGAGGTATCAGCCGCCCGTAAAGAGGTCGCTGCAAGGCGAGGATATCCTGGATACATGTACACTGACTTTGCTCAGATCTATGAGAGAGCAGGCCGTCAGGTAGGAAAGAACGGATCGATCACGATGATCCCGATCCTGTCCATGCCTGAGGACGATAAGACGCACCCGATCCCGGACCTTACCGGATATATCACAGAAGGACAGATCATACTGTCACGTGATCTTTACAGAAAGGGACTTCAGCCGCCTATCAACGTACTGCCGTCACTTTCAAGACTTAAGGATAAAGGTATCGGCGAGGGAAAGACAAGAGGCGACCACGCGAACACGATGAACCAGCTCTTCGCGGCTTACGCACGTGGAAAGGACGCTAAAGAACTCATGACGATCCTCGGTGAGGCAGCACTTACAGAGATCGACCTCAAATACGCTGAATTCGCTGATAAATTTGAGGAGAAATATGTCAGCCAGGGATATGATACAGACCGTTCCATCGAGGAGACGCTCGATATAGGATGGGAGCTGCTTCGTCTGCTTCCAAGAAGCGAGCTCAAGCGTATCAATGACAAGTGGCTCGACGAGTACTACGATAAATAA
>CAZBFD010000084.1:0-5662 GCA_964491055.1 uncultured Eubacterium sp. | reverse complement strand
ATGGCATCTAGTCAGATAATCCCGACCAGAATGGAGCTGTCACGCATCAAGCACAAGCTTCAGATCGCACGTAAGGGGCATAAGCTTCTTAAAGACAAGCGTGACGAACTGATGCGCCAGTTCATGATCATGGTCAGGGAAAACATGGAATTAAGGAAGAAAGTCGAAGCAGGCATCTGTGCGGCGAATACAGATTTCGTCATCGCGAAAGCCGGCATGGATGAGTATGCCCTGAATACAGCATTTATGGCGCCAAAACAGAAGGTAAGCCTGGAAATGCACAGGAAAAATGTCATGAGTGTGAACATTCCGCAGTTTGAGGTAAAGACCAGAACTGCTGACCCGAATGACATATATTCATATGGCTTTGCTTTTACCTCAGGCGATCTTGATATGGCAGTAAAGTCTCTTGCAGATGTGTTGCCCGACATGCTCGAGCTTGCTGAGAAAGAGAAAGCCTGTCAGCTCATGGCTGATGAGATCGAGAAGACCCGCCGTCGTGTTAATGCGCTGGAATATGTCGTGATCCCGGAGTGCGAGACGAACATAAAATACATCTCGATGAAGCTCGAGGAGAACGACAGGGATACCAAGACCAGACTCATGAAGATGAAAGATCTGGTGCTCGAGGATGCTCACCACTACGAGGAGCGTGAAGAGACTCGCGGAGCAGATCCGAGCGGAAGAGTATAAGACTTGACGTGATGCGTAGTGACACAAAGAAACGTGGCATGACGAAGCTAAACATTTATAGTCAGATCGCGGCGTCTGACGTACATCATGGCAAAATATTAGGGAAGCGTTGCGACAAGCGCCGCTTTTTTTGATCAGCTGGCTTAATAGGAGCTTCGAGCGAGACAACTTCAGATCTGATTAGTTGTCATGAGTTCGGACGATTCGGATCTGCCTAGATAGGTTACATTTCGTCAAATTGTGATTGTTGAGATGGCGCCATTCTGTCAAATTGTGATTGTTGAGATGGCGCCATTCTGATACACATATATTTGCAAATTATATTTTGTACCAGATTTGAATGTGATCCGCAGTCAGCCATACTCTTGATCAATTGCTCGTCTACAGAAAGCAAGAAATGATTGAAAATGATCTCCTTTTGCAAGATTTTTCTCGATCTGTAGACGGAATCAGCCTACAAGAGGAGATTCTGTAGAAAAATGAGCAGGAATCAAATGAGAAGCAGAGTATGAAGCAGCAGGCAATGATTGACTGTCCGCAACAGCTGGTTGCTTGTTTTCATATCCTGAATGAGACATAATTGTATCGTGGATGGTACGGTTGACATATATGTGGATGGTACGGTTGTCATATATAAAGAATAACAAGCAGTATGGATAGGGGATCGATGCTATGGAAACAAAAGAAGTATTAAAAAAGCTCCGCGAGCAGCATGAGCTTTCACAGGATGAGCTGGCTGAAAGAGTAATGGTGACACGGCAGGCGGTGAGCAGATGGGAGAACGGAGAGACACAGCCTAATACAGATACACTGAAGCTCCTTTCGAAGGAATTCGATGTGTCGATAAATACGATCCTGGGAAGCCCGCGCCAGCTTGTATGTCAGTGCTGCGGTATGCCGCTCAATGAAGACAGCCTTATCAGTAAGGAGCCGGATGGGGAGTTCAACGAAGATTATTGCAAATGGTGTTATGCAGATGGAAACTACACATACAGCAACATGGATGATCTTATCGATGTCTGTGTAAAGAATATGGTTAGTGATAATTTCTCTGAGGAAGATGCACGTGCGTATATGAAAGATACTCTGCCTAAACTGGATTACTGGAAAAGGTATAATGAACTGAGCGACGGCGGACAGTTTGAGGAATTCAAGGCACAGCTGATCAAAGAAATAAACGATTCTCGGCAATCAGCTGGAATCAGAATTCTGTGGAGAGCGATGCTTCGGCGTGCTTGCGAACATGGATTTTATACTGATCTGCACTTATGGCAAAGATGGAGCAGATCCAGAGCTGGTGATGTATAAGAAAAGATAGCGGATCTTATAAGTTTGAATAATTTCTACTCCCTCGCTGTGATAAGCAGCGGGGGTTTTTAATTGCGATCGGAGTTTACAGAGGCCGCGACCGGTATTGATGCGCTGAAGCCTTTTGGTATTTACGCGGCAGGCAGTTGTTTACGCGCTTCGATGGAATTGATATAATAATGGTATCAAGGAAAGGAGACCATCTATGATATTTTACTTTACTGGTACGGGTAATTCTTACGCGGCCGCGGCCAGGCTCCAGCAAAACCTTCACGGTGATCTGATAAGTATTACTGACTGTGTGCAGAATGGGGAATTTGTATTTGCGCCGGCTGATGATGAGCCGGTCGGGATCGTATGCCCGATATATTACGGCGGCCTTCCGTCGATAGTGAATGAATTTCTTGAAAAAGTGCAGTTTGAAAATGCCCCATCATATCTCTTCGGGGTTTTGACGTATGGGGGCATGATGATGGGTGCCGGCTGGAGACTAGAGCAGAAAGTGAAGGAAGCAGGTCTTCAGCTGTCGGCTGTATTCGGCGTCAAAATGCCGGCAAACTTCGCGATCCTTTACGAGCCGCCTCATGAGGATGCAGCAAAACCTATACTTGACGCTTCTGAGAAACGTCTGGATCAGATCGCGGAACAGATCAAAGCTGGAAAGCATGTAAAAGATGGAACAGGTATCGCGGAGATCGCTCTTTCAACGGCAAACTATCCTACGTACGACAGATCACGTGTTACCGCGCCGTTCCATACAGATGATACATGTATCGGATGCGGAATCTGCGCCGGGAGATGTCCGGTGAAAGCGATAGAGATGGTAGATGGAAAGCCGAAATGGGTGATCGACAAGTGCGTATTCTGCATGTCTTGTGTAAGATGCAATGCCATCCAGTACGGCAGCAAGCTTGAAGGCCGCTATCGTTACCGGCATCCGGTATTCCAGAAGAAGAAGCAAAGCTGTCATTGACAAAGAGGAGATCCGATGACTGAATATAAACTCATAAAAGAGCAGATGGAAGCACTGGCAGAGGACGAGCAGGGCTATATTCCTGTTATGGCGAATGCGTCTTCGCTTCTCTTTTATTCGATGGAAGACCTGAACTGGGCAGGGTTCTATCTCGTCAGGGAGGAGGCTTTGATACTTGGCCCGTTCCAGGGCAAGGTCGCGTGTGTCAGGATAGAAAAAGGGAAAGGCGTCTGCGGTACCGCCTGGAAGGAAGATGAAGTTCAGCTTGTTCCGGACGTACACGCTTTCCCGGGGCATATAGCCTGCGACGGAGACTCAAGGTCCGAGATCGTGATTCCTCTGCATAAGGATGGCAAAGTCGCTGCGGTACTTGACATCGACAGTCCTTTATATGCCAGATTCAGCGAAGAAGACAGGGCAGGACTGGAAGAGTTCGCCGCTTCGCTGGAGCGAGTGATAAAATGGTAAGTGCTCCAGAACTCGAACTGACGGACAGATATAACTGACGTAAAGTATCACTACGGGCAGCGGGGAGAGACAGATGGTCAAAGATGAGATACAGGAAATACATATAACAGATATAACAGCGCACGGTATGGGCGTTGGGCGAGGTGCTGACGGAGCTGCGGTGTTCGTGCGCGGAGCGCTGCCGGGCGATACGGTCCTGGCGAGGTGTTACCGCGCGAAGAAGAGATATGCTGAAGCCGAGACTGTGAAGATCGTCTCACCTTCTCCTGACAGGGTCGAAAGTTTCTGCGATCTCGGTGCTCATCAGGATCCGGAAGATCACAGCAGCGGTGCATCAAAACCTCTGTCAGGCAGCGGTGCATCAAAACCTTCTTCCTGCGGCGGATGCCAGTACTGTGAGCTCGCGTATAGAAAACAAACGGAGATCAAACAAAGTCAGATCATTCAGGATCTGACAAGGATCGGAGGTCTTGAAGATCCTGAAGTTGATGAGACGATAGCGATGGACGAGCCGTACTGTTACCGGAATAAGGTGACTTTCCAGGTGGGCTGGAATGGCAGTACCCCAGTAGTCGGATTCTACAGGGCTGGGTCGCACGATATCGTGGATTGTCCGGTATGCAGGATCCAGGCACCGCCTGCGGAAGCGGTCGCATCCTCGCTCAGGACATTCATGCTGCAGGAGAAGATAACGTGCTTTGACAGTAAGACCAGGAAGGGACTTCTTAAAGATGTCATAGTAAGATCCTGCTTTGCGACTGGCGAGGTCATGGTAGTGCTTGAGATAAACGGCGCGAGCATACCTGAAGCAGGCAGATTGATCGATATGATGGACTCGCAGATAAACAGGATGTCGTTTGCTGCTGAAGAGATCCAGTATAACGACAGAGTTGAAGGACCTGATATCAGTGATGAAGCGGCTAAATGCTGGAGCCTTGAAAGCGTATATATAGTTAATGATAAGAACGTGCCGGTTTTGATCGCCGGGAAGAAGACTGTTTCTGAAGAGCTTGGCGGAGTGAAGTCTGAGATCTCGCCGATGTCTTTCTATCAGGTGAATCCTGTACAGACTGTCAAACTGTATGACAAGGTGTTTGAATATGCGGCGCTCTCGCCTGGCGATTCGCTTCTGGATCTTTACTGCGGAGTGGGGAGCATAGGGCTTTATCTGGAAGACAGGATGGACGATACGGTGAGCGTGCTCGGAATAGAATCCAATAAGTCCGCCGTGCTCGACGCAAACAGGAATGCTGTGATCAACAGGGTGATCAATGCCAGATATATCTGCGGAGCAGCGGAAGATGTGCTCCCTGAGATTGTCGATAAGATGGACGAGCAGGGTTTTGATGGACCTGAAGAAGGGAGCACGGAGTGGTTCGCGAGGAGTGTGCTCGCATCAGTGAATGTAGCTGTACTTGATCCGCCGAGAGCTGGATGTGATGAGAAGCTCCTTTCGGCTGTCGTGAAAGTATCGCCTGAGCGCATAGTATATGTGTCATGCGACCCTGCAACACTTGCAAGAGACGTGAAATACCTGACAGCAAACGGTTACGAATTCATAAAAGCAACACCTGTTGACATGTTCCCGCACACCGGCCATGTGGAGACTGTTTGCTTGCTTTCCAAGGGTGAGATATCGAGCAAGAATGTCCGCATTGAGTTCCCGATGGATGAGATGGATATGTCCGGCTTTCAGTTCGGCGCAACGTACGAAGAGATCAAGGCCTGGGTCGAGCAGGAGTACAGTTTCAAAGTGTCCACACTCTATATCGCCCAGATCAAACGCAAGTGCGGGCTGGATATCAGAGATCACTATAACATTTCGAAGAAAGATGATCAGATTATTCCCCAATGCCCGGCAGAGAAGGAAGAAGCCATCATTGCAGCATTGAGGCATTTTCATATGATAAGCTGATTGTCGCATTCATGATAAACCGGAGCAACGGTTTATAGAGACAATGCATTAAACTGGTATACACATAGAGCATGCCATCAGAATGTTTTTTATGGTAGTTTCGGTTTTTAACGGTTTTTTAACGACTTCTGTGGTAAACTATAGTTCGGATAATAAAGGATCTGCGCACCTGACTTTTCAGGAACAATATGATACGCAAAAAGCTGGCACAAACGGCAGAAAGGGGCTTGACAGCCATGCGGAATAGAAATACGCTGTTCACAGCACAGCACAGCACAGCACAGCACAGCACAGCACAGCACAGC
>CAZBFD010000083.1:0-7216 GCA_964491055.1 uncultured Eubacterium sp. | reverse complement strand
AAACTCTATGCGGAAGCTTCGGCTGATGGCACTTAGGGCAGATGCAAAGACCAGGCGCTTTCATCTTCATATTAGGCGACCTTCTCTTATCTCTTCTAGTTGCTGAAGTTCTTCTCTTTGGAGTAGCCATGTAGCTCCACCTCCTTATACTGAATTACGTTGTCATTTCAATCGTCAACGTTACAAAGTATACACTCTCGCATAAATGTTGTCAACTGATTTTTTACTGGTCAGCTATCTTAATAATTATTAAGCACGTGCTTCCATCTTCTCGACGATGGACTTTGTGTCTCTAGCGATAACAAGCTCTTCGTTTGTGGCGAGCTTCAGGACTTTGATCTTGGAGTCGTCTGTCGAGAGGATGATCGCGTCGCCTGTCTGGTCGTTCTTGACCGGATCGAGCTTGATGCCGAGGTTGCCCATGTTGCTGCAGATGAGCGATCTCATGTACTTATCGTTCTCGCCGATACCGCCTGTGAATACGATAGCGTCCGCGCCGTTCATCTCAGCGATGTAAGCTCCGATGTAGAATCTTACCTTGCGGGCGAATACCTTAAGTGCGAGCTCTGCTCTCTTGTTGCCCTCTTTCATCGCCTTTTCAAGGTCTCTGAAGTCGCTGGACACTCCTGAGATACCGAGAACTCCGGATTCCTTGTTGAGGAGCGTGTTTACTTCCTCATCGGTGATCCCTTCCTTCTCGCCGATAGCATCGATGATCGTCGGGTCGATGTCGCCGCATCTTGTGCCCATTACGAGTCCTTCGAGCGGTGTGTATCCCATTGATGTATCAAAGCTTCTGCCGTGCTTGATGGCTGTTACGGAAGCTCCGTTTCCGAGGTGGCATGTGATGAGCTTGAGGTCGTCAACGTCAACGTTCAGGAGCTTTGCTGCCTCGTTTGCCATGAACATGTGAGAAAGTCCGTGGGAGCCGTATCTTCTGATAGCATACTTCTCATAGAATCTGTATGGGATAGCATAGAGGTAAGCTTCCGGCTTCATCGTCTGATGGAAAGCTGTATCGAATGCAGCTACTTCCGGTGCTTTCGGCATGAGTTCTCTGCATGCCTTGATGCCTGCGATGTTTGGCGGATTGTGGAGCGGAGCAAGAGATATGCATGCTTCCAGGTCTTTGACGACTTTATCGTCGATAAGGACTGATGACTTGTAAGTCTCACCGCCGTGTACCACTCTGTGGCCGATAGCGTCGATCTCATCCAGGCTCTTCACAGCGCCGTACTCAGGATCGACAAGTGCTTCCATAACGAGCTTGATAGCATCCTCATGGTCCTTCATAGGAGTCTCGATCACTTTCTTGTCCTTGCCGATGGTCTGATGAGTAATGACTGATCCATCGATCCCGATCCTCTCTACCAGGCCTTTCGCGATCAGCTCCTCATTATCCATCTGAATAAGCTGATACTTAAGCGATGAACTGCCGCAGTTGATTACCAATACTAACATTTCTTTCTCCTTTTCATTAATATTGCAATATTAAGCCTTAAAAGGCGATCTGACATAGTCACTATTCGCATAGAGATCTTTGCCTGTAATTATATTATATACGTCTCCTGCTGTGATATCAAAGGAAATCATACTTTTCTGAAAATCATTCAGCTTTTCCATGTCCCTGGTCAGATTGCTGACAACAGGTATTCTGAGGAGATCATTTTTCTTCGCAGTTCTGAGCGCCTCGGCGCCGGTGTCATTCATCGCGAGAACCCTCGCGTATGCAGTATCTGTAAGGTCTTTACCTGTGATGCCAAGCAGCATATGTGTAAGCAGGCGTGTTATCGCAGTCCTTGTGTATGCCTTGGATTTAACTCTACCGATCAGGTCCTCCAGGTCATCGGCATATCTCAGCTCTTTCTTGAGCTTCATTCCGAGGCCGTTCTCTGATTCCGCGTACTTTTCTAGTTCCTCCGCGGGAGTGACTGCTATGCGGTACGATACGAGATCGAAGTACAGCTTTTTTTTATTATCAAAACCTTCACGGTCATTCTGCTCAAGCTCTTTCCTGAGTTCTGTAGCAGTTTCAAAATGGCCCTTTCCGATCCTCTTTATCGCAAGCGGCTCCATTCTGCAAAGATCCTGCATAAGGTATTCAACTGCGAGCACATCGTTCGGACCGGAGATAGCCGGGGTATTGCCCTCTTCTCCGGCGAGCACAGCCATCGCCTGATCTCTTGCCTTAGGATATGAGACACCCTTGCGTACAAGGTCTGAAGCCATCTGATCGATCTTCTCAGCATGCTCTTTTATGAAAGATGAAGTGGAAAGAAGCTCTTCAGTAGATCCGCATTCGCTCCCGAAAACAAGATAGTCACAAACACCTAGCCCTGCGAGCACGCTTACCGCGCCCCTGGCAAAGTATGAAGCAGACGAGCAAGCAAATACCTGAGGTATCTCTACCACAAGGTCTGCTCCATGCTCAACAGCTGATTTTGCCCTTTCCCATTTATCAAAAACAGCCGGTTCACCTCGCTGCGTGAAGTCGCCGCTCATCGCGGCGATGCAGCATGTGCAACCGGTCTGCTCTTTTGCTTTCTGAATAAGATAGGAGTGCCCGTCATGGAATGGATTGAATTCAGCTGCTACTCCGAAACTCTTCATTTTGATGTTATTTCTTATCCTTCTCATCGTCGGCGTTCTCAGCATCATTATCTGCCTCAGCAGCGCCGTCTTCATATATCCAGTCCTCTCCGTTCTTCGTACGGACAGCCATATCCTTGAGCTCGTCACGGTTCTTCTGGAGCTGGGAATTGATCTCCTCAAAGCTCTTCTCCAGGCTCTCATACATCTCTGTCGCGTATTTCACGTTGAGGGTATCGACCTTATCCTGCATGTCGTACAGCATCTTATCGAGATAATCATACGTCTTCATCTTTAAGACTCTGGAGTAGTCGTCAGCGGCGTCGCTGATCGAATCAGCCCTCTTCTTCGCCTTAAGCGTGATATCATTGTTATCGACGAGGAAGCCGGCCTGCTTCTTGGCTTCCATTATGATCTTCTCGTATTCCTCTTTTGCTTCTGCAAGAATACGCTCTTTTTCGTCCTTCAGCCACTTGGCCTGCTTGACGTCTTCAGGGAGCGCTTTGCGGATGTCATCAACGATCTCAAGCACTTCGCTCGATTCCACCATGATCTTGCCGGTAAGAGGCACGTTAGGCGCTGTATCAACTATGTCTTCAAGTTCATCCAACAGATCCAGAACTGTCATTTTATATCTCCTCGAATTTCTCTTTCATTTTCTTCAAAACTATGTCAGGTACGAGCCCGTCAGCTTCGCCGTGAAGTGACACGACTTCCTTGATCATACTCGAGCTTATGAACGAATACTCCGGGCTCGTCATCAGGAACACAGACTCCACACCCTTATTGAAGAGCTTGGCGTTCATCTGCGCCATCTGTATCTCATACTCAAAGTCGGTGGTCGCCCTGAGGCCGCGCACGACTACATCAAAGCCTCCCTGGTTCACGTAGTCCGCGAGAAGGCCTCTGAATGTGTCGACTTTCACATTCTCAAGGTCCTTCGTCACCTCGCTTATCATATCCACCCTTTCCTGCTCAGTGAACAGGCAGTTTTTGCTCGGATTTACGATTACACCGACAGTAAGCTCATCGAACAGGCGAGATGCTCTCCTGATGATATCAAGATGTCCGTTTGTCATCGGATCAAAAGAACCGGTGTATAATGCTTTCCCTGTCATTATGGTCTCCCAGCCTTCTTTATGTATATCGAAAGGACGGTCTTTCCATATCTGTGATCCCTGGACTTCTCAAGAGTATCAGTGAATTCCGGCATATCAGTCCTGGAATCGTGTTCTGTTATAATTATACCGTCATCAGACAATAAATCAAGAATTTCTATCTGCGAAAGGCATGACTCGTAAACACCGGATTCATAAGGAGGATCGAGGAAAAAGATATCGACTTTATCAGAGATCTTCCTGAGCGCTTTTCTGTAGTCCGCAGTTATTACCTTTGCTTCTTCACCGGCTCCGCAGGCTCTCAGGTTCATTTTGATGAGCCTTATACTTGCCCTGTCAGCATCACAGAACCAGCATCTCTCAGCACCCCTTGAAAGCGCCTCGATCCCTATTGCACCGCTCCCTGCAAACAGGTCACAGAACACAGCCCCGTCAACATCAAACTGAATGATGTCGAACAAAGCCTCCTTGACCTTGTCAGTAGTCGGCCTCACGCTCATGTCGAGCGGCGCCTCCAGCTTCCTACCCTTATATTTGCCTGCAATAACACGCATTGTATATTCTCCTTTATAGTTCAAGTCTGATATCATCACCGAACATAGTGCTTACGCGCTTCTTGAGTTCATGGTTTTCGGCTTTTATTAGGTGCGGGTCGTCCCTGAGTATCTCCTGGGCGGCTTCTTTTGCTTTTTCAAGTACATCGGCATGGCTTACCAAGTCGCTTATGTTGAGCTCTGGTATGCCGTGCTGCTTCGTGCCGAATATCTCGCCGGGACCGCGGAGCTTAAGGTCTTCTTCTGCGATCTCAAAGCCGTCTGATGATTCTGTAAGGATCTGGGCCCGCTGGACTGCAATGTCGTTCTCGTGCTCCATGACGAGGAAACAGTATGATCTTACGCTGCCGCGGCCTACACGGCCTCTCAGCTGGTGCATCTGTGCCAGGCCGAACCTCTCGCTGTTCTCGATGACCATTATAGTTGCATTCGGGACATTGATACCGATCTCGATAACGACTGTAGACACCAGCATATCGATCTTATGGTCAGCGAAATCAGTCATTATCCTGTCTTTCTCCGCCGGATCCACATTTCCGTGAAGGAGTGCGAGCCTGAATCCTCTGAACAGGTCGCTCAGCTCTTCATACAGCTCTTCTGCGGAGCTTGCGTCTATCTTGTCAGAATCACTGATAAGCGGCGCTACAACGTAAGCCTGCTGTCCTTCGCGAAGCTTTTTCTTGATGAAATCGTACATCACCATGCGGTCTTCAGGATGCGCGATCTTAGTTATTATCTTCTGCCTTCCTTTCGGCATGGTACGGATCTGAGAAATATCAAGATCACCGTATATCACGACCGCAAGAGTCCTCGGTATCGGCGTCGCGGTCATTACCATTATGTTTATTCCTTCGCCCTTATCAGAGAGCATGTGCCGCTGCTCCACTCCGAAACGGTGCTGCTCGTCAGTTATTGCAAGGCCGAGAGACTTGAATTCGACGCCGGGCTCTATCAGTGCATGTGTACCGACGAGCACGTCTATGTCGCCGGCGGCAAGGCGCATCAAAGTCTCGTTCTTGTCTTTCTGCTTCATGCTCCCTGTGAGTATTGCCACTCTCATCCCGAGCATGCTCAGATCATCATTAAGAGTCTTATAGTGCTGCTTCGCAAGTATTTCTGTAGGGACCATCATGACTGCCTGATATCCGGACTTTACTGCAGCGTACATGGCCATTTCTGCGATCACAGTTTTACCTGATCCTACATCACCCTGAATAAGCCTGTTCATGGCCTTCTGAGAAGAAAGATCAGCTGATATGTCCTTCCAGGCCTGTTTCTGCCCTTCAGTAAGCTCAAACGGGAGGGTTTTGATGAATTCATCTGCAGGAAGAGGATCGATCACTGCACCGTCTCCTGAATCAGCAAGATCGCCGCGAATAGACAGCATTCCTGTCTCCAGTGTGAGCAGCTCGTCAAAGACCAGTCTGTACTTCGCCTGGAGTATCATCCTGCCATCTTCAGGGAAGTGGATATTACGTACAGCGAAGGCTGGGTCGGCAAGCCTGTATCTTACAGGGAGATCTCCGGGAAGCCATTCAGGTATCCCGTCTATAAGAGGCTCGCACGCACGCACCATCTTCCTGTATTCATTCTGTGAAATCCCCTCCGTTGCAGAATAGACAGGTATTATTCCTCTGATATCATCAGGATCCCCGCTTCTGTGGAATTCAGGATGCACCATCTGGAGACCGCCTCTGTTTTCTGTCACACGGCCGTAGAAAGTGTACTCAGCTCCTGCGTTAAACAGGTTTGCGATATATGCGCCGTTAAAGAATACGATCTCTATCCTTCCCGAATCATCCTCGCATAACAGGAGCAGCGGAGACTTTTTCTTATACCTGAAGCCGCTGTAGCGCCTGGACAAGACCTTTACATGAATCAGCTGGTCCTTGCCGGCCTCGAGCTCAGAGACCGGTATCACATTGCGCCTGTCCTCATACTTCCTCGGAAAACGCATTATAATATCGTTAAGCGTGTAGATCCCTTGCCCTGCAAGTAGCTCCGCTTTCTTCTTCCCGATACCTTTTAAAGTTTTGACGCTGTCAGTAAGCTCCATTATTTTTTAGTGTAAATAGTTTTAATATAGAAATATGAACTGACAGAAGCATGAATTACCTCCGGTCAGTTCACTTTATTATTATCATCTGACTCATATTTATATATAGTGCGGGTATTACGCCTTGCTATCTGCTTGGACTTGACGCCTGCAATGTTTATTATGATCACTGAAGGCTTTATTCCCAGTACATAATGCATGCTCTCCGCGATCTTATCTGCAAGAGAACGCGTAATTGCCTTGATGCTGAGGCCGAACTTCACGATGACGCTGAACTCGATAGTCACATTGCCCGACTTATCAGAAGACACTTCGATATTAGATGCAAGATCAGAATCTCCCATATCGATTATCTCAGCAAAGCCCTTCTTCTTCCCGATCCTGTGACCATGCTCAGTAGCCGGCCAGATCTTATACGACATGTCCGGGTCAGCCATTATATCAGAAATGATCCCGGCCACTACCTGATTCGAGACCTTCACAACACCGAGTTCCGTTTCCTTTATGATCGCCATAAGCCGCCTCCTGTATCAATTATAACATAGCAGCCAGCGATACGGCAGTTTTTTACTTGCATATATAACGCCGCAACACTGATATATACTTATAGTGGGGTTAGGTAATCTGCCCACAATAAGTATATATCAGTGTTGCGTCATTTTATCGGGCAATAAAAAACTGCCATATCACATGGCGACCCACAGATATGACAGTCCGGATAACCTTATTCTTTTACACTGCGCGGTTTACTTTTCCGGATCTGAGACACTTCGTGCAGACATTTGCTTTTCTGATAGTTCCGTTATCATCTATTCTTACTGTCTGAATATTAGCGTTCCACTTTCTTCTGGAATGTCTGTTTGAATGGGAAACGTTGTTTCCTGAAACCTGTCCTTTTC
>CAZBFD010000082.1:1437-7258 GCA_964491055.1 uncultured Eubacterium sp. | reverse complement strand
TCTGCTGCCGGGGTCGTGATTAAGATCAGAGTTTTGATCGTGGCTTCCTTACTGTGGATCTTTGCCAAGGTATGGTGCATCGCTGAAGCCAAGCACGATCCTTGCGATACGGTCGAAGAAGATCAGGAAGAGAGTCCAGCCGATCCCTTTGCCGAATGATTTTGCAAGCTTGTTACTTTCAATTATCTGCAGAATGAGTGATACCATAGCGCAGACAGCCGGAACGAATGTCATTATTGTCGTTGTCGTCGTTCCGTCGGATGTTTGATATGAAAGTGCGTATGATGCTGCTGAAGCGATGAGCATCACGATACCGAGAAATCCGTTCCAGCAGAGATCATATTCATCATAAATGTTCAGAATAGGGATGATGCTGTGCCAGCCCGGCTTTCCGGCTTTTTCAAAAAGCTTCCAGTTTCCGATGATCAGAAGGACCCACCAGATAATGATAATAACGATTCCTAATCCAATTGCTCCTGCCATAAGTTCCATAATAATACCTCCTTTTGATTGTTTCTAGCAAGAAATGAATAATTGCATTTATCAGTATAGCATAAAAAAAGCTTCTGAACAAATTTTAGCCGAGCACGCCTCTCTTCGAGTTTGCGAGCACGGGTAGATCTGTGTCGTCGGTGTCATCTATGTGAGCACCGGCGTATTTCTTTGTCTCGTCTGCAATGACGCTGCTCAGTAGCAGTACTGCGAATATGTTAGGAATAGCCATGAGGCCGTTCAGTATGTCTGCTATATTCCAGACGAGGTTGAGCTCGATGACTGACCCGATGAATACTGTCGAGACCCAGAGCACCTTGTAGATTCCAATCACCTTCTCGCCAAGGAGATACACAGCTGTACGCTCTCCGTAATAGTACCACCCGAGGATGGTCGAGAAGGCGAATGTGATCAGGCCGAGCACGAGGATCGGAAGGCCGATCACAGGGATCATCGAAAAGGCTTTGCTCGTAAGCTCTCCGCCGTTTCCCGAAAGGCAGTCGATGTCAGGGTATTTGATGATGCATGAGACGAGCACGAGACCTGTCATCAGGCAGATCACCACGGTATCCCAGAAAGTCCCTGTCATCGAGACGAGCGCCTGGCGCTTCGGGTTTTTGGTCTTTGCTGCTGATGCGACCAGTGGTGCAGATCCCATGCCGGATTCATTCGAGAAGAGTCCCCGGGCAAAACCATAACGGCATACGAGCGCAATGGTGCTCCCGATGAAGCCGCCGCCCATAGCCTGTTTTGTGAACGCTGCACGCATGATGGTCGCTATCGCCTGAGGGAGCACATCGTAGTTCATGATCAGGATAAAGAAACATCCAAGAATGTAGAACGCCGCCATGAACGGTACGAGCTTCTCGGACACCTTTGTTATCGACTTGATGCCGCCTATGATCACAAGTCCGACGATGAAGCTCAGTATCAGGCCGATGGATAGCTGCATTACCGTGATGTCATGGCCCATGAAGCGGAACACTGGTGTCGCGATGTGTATGTTAGTCTCAAGGTTGCTCACGACCGCATTTGCCTGGACCATACTTCCTATACCAAACGCACAGACAGAAGCCAGGATCGCGAAGAGAACGCCTGCCCACTTGGCATGGAGCCCTCTGTCGAGAGCATACATAGCGCCGCCGATCATGGATCCGTCTTCACTCTTCACACGGTATTTGACCGCGATCAAAGTCTCGGCGTATTTTGTGGCCATGCCGAATATACCAGTGACCCACATCCAGAAGACAGCTCCGGGGCCGCCAAGTGCGATCGCTGTTCCGACACCGATGATGTTTCCTGTACCGATAGTGGATGAAAGGGCAGTTGTGAGAGCGCCGAACTGCGATACGTCGCCTTCAGCGTCAGGATCCTTGGTGACAGAAAGCTTGATCGCCTTGAAGATATCCTTCTGGATGAATCCCGTCCGGAACGTCATATAAATATGAGTGCCGAAAAGAAGGATGATCAATGGCCATCCCCAGACGATCCCTACTATCTTTTCGATCAGTTCAGCAAAAGTCATTATTGTCTTCCTCTAAGCATGTGCCGACTGGTGCCTGTCCCTGGTCAGCTGA
The DNA here is from genome assembly GCA_964491055.1 of uncultured Eubacterium sp. Classification (GTDB taxonomy): domain Bacteria; phylum Bacillota; class Clostridia; order Peptostreptococcales; family Anaerovoracaceae; genus Aminicella. The sequence goes on along the minus strand of CAZBFD010000082.1, from coordinate 5,189 downwards.
TGGTTATACGTCTGTTTCGGTCGTCCCGCCGAGGAATTTCGGAAGTGACTTGCCCTGTTTCTGCCATGAGTGATATTCTGCCGTCGCGGCGAACATAACGTCTCCGGATGAGTTGAGCGCTGTCTCTACGCTGTCCTGGACGACGCTGATGATATAGCCGACACCAACTGCCTGCATGGCAACGTCATTAGGAATACCGAACAGTGCGCATGCCATAGGTATGAGCAGAAGCGAGCCGCCTGCGACTCCGGATGCTCCGCATGCACCGAGAGCAGCGATGAAGCTCAGGAGGATCGCTGTCGGGAAGTCGACTTCGATGCCTAGAGTATTTGCCGTTGCAAGGGTCATTACTGTGATCGTTATCGCGGCGCCATCCATATTTATAGTAGCGCCGAGCGGAATAGAAACTGAATACATATCAGGGTCAAGCTTCAGCTTCTGGCAGAGCCCCATGTTGATTGGAATATTCGCAGCAGAGCTTCTGGTAAAGAATGCTGTGAGGCCGCTGTGCTTAAGACACCTGAATACAAGAGGATAAGGATTCCTCTTAAGTGTTATAGCAGCGAGCAGCGGATCGATGACCAGCGCCACGAAGAACATGCATCCTACGAGCAGCAGGATGAGCTTTCCGTATTCTTTGAAAATCCCAAGGCCGCTCGTGGATACGCTTTCAAATACAAGGCCCATGATACCGAACGGAGCGAGGTTTATGATCCAGCGTACTATCTGCGATACGCAGTCAGCAAGATCATGAAGCATCTGGCATGTGTGGATGCTTGCGAACATCTTGAAAGATACCCCGAGAAATGCAGCCCAGAACAGTATTCCGATATAGTTTGCTGATGCAAGTGATTCCACCGGGTTCTTTACGATATTAAGCAGCAGGTTCTCCAGTACTTCCTGAAGGCCTGACGGCGGAGCAATGTCTCCTTCCGGCGCTTCAGGGAGAACCATCTTGACTTTGAAGATGAAGCTTGCCACCGTTGCGACAAAAGCAGCGAGGAACGTGCTTATCATATAGAGCCAGAGCACAAGGCCGAATCTCTTATCCAGCCGGCTGTTTTCCTGGCAGAGAGCACTCGCTATGAGCACGAATACCAGGATAGGAGCTATAGCTTTCAGGCAGCTTACGAACAGACTTCCAAAAAGACCTATTGCTGTCCAGCTCGGGACAATAATACCGAGGACAGCACCGATGACCAGGCCGATGAAGATCCTCAGGATCAGGCTGGTATCGTTATACTTTTTTGCTACAGACATTAAATAATCCATGATGCCCTCCAAGAAGATAAAATATAATTGCGTTCGGTGCTGATCCATGATGATCAGCACCTTATAGATAACATAATTTTACATTTATACAAGTAAAAAACCAACCCGACAGCGGCCATCTTGCGCATTTTTCAGAAGTTTTAAGAATTTGTGCGATATGAATATCCAGTTCCGCTGTTAACAAACCAGATAGTATGGTGTATAATACTAACATAAAAATGCATAATTATGTTTCAAGAAGGAGTGAAAAGTATGAGCAAGAAAGATCTGGACTGGGGAAATATCGGATTTCAGTACAGAGTAACGGATAAAAGATATGTTTCGAATTATAAAGACGGTGCATGGGACGAGGGCGGCCTCATCGATGATCCGACGATGACCGTGAGCGAGAGCGCGAACATCATGCAGTACTGCCAGGAAGTTTTTGAGGGACTTAAGGCATATGAGACTGTAGACGGCAGGATCGTAACTTTCAGGCCTGACCTGAACGCAAAGAGAATGGCTGATTCCGCAAGAAGAATGGTCATGCCGCCGTTCCCTGAGGACAGATTCCTTGAGGCGGTCGACCTTACAGTCGCCGCGAACGCTGACTGGGTGCCTCCATATGGTACAGGTGCTACGCTCTATATCAGGCCGTTCATGGTAGGTACTGCTCCAGTTATTGGTGTGCAGCCTGCGACAGAGTTCCAGTTCAGGATGTTCACTACACCAGTAGGCCCATACTTCAAGGGCGGCGCAACACCTGTAGCTATCACGACATGTGATTACGACAGAGCAGCCCCTCACGGCACAGGCAACATCAAAGCCGGACTGAACTATGCTATGAGCCTTCTTCAGACAGTAGAAGCACATAAAAACGGATATGCCGAGAACATGTACCTCGATGCCGCAACAAGAACACTTGTTGAGGAGACCGGAGGATCAAACATCTTCTTCGTGACCAAGGAAGGGAAGATCGTAGTACCTAAATCCGATTCTATTCTACCATCGATCACACGGCGTTCAGTCGTCTACGTTGCAGAGAACCTGCTCGGCCTTGAAGTCGAGCAAAGACCTGTTGCTTTGAGTGAGGTACCTGAATTTGTTGAATGCGGACTCTGTGGAACAGCCGCAGTAATCTCACCGGTAGGACGCATACACAAGCATGAAGATGATACAGACATCCTGTTCCCGAGCGGAATGGATGCACCTGGTCCAGTGACAGCAAAGCTTTACGACACTCTGACAGGAATCCAGTACGGCACTATCGAAGCACCGGAAGGCTGGATCCACGAGATCAAATAAAGGACATATATATCGAATAAAAAAGCTCGCTCATGTATTAAACATGGGCGAGCTTTTCTGTGTTATGATCAAGTTTCGGGCTTAGGCGCCGCGATAATATTCTATATTTCGGACTGTGGTATTCCGAATCCTTCCAGCCCGCTTCCCATGAGCACGCTGTTTATCATGTTCTGGTCGTATACGCCGCGGCGCATCAGGTACTCGATCGTGAGGTCATACCGCTGTGTATCATTAAGACTGTAGCCGGCCTTGTAGAGCAGGCGGACGGAATCTTCCCAGGTCAGCCTAAGGGCAAAGCAAATCGCAATTGCAGTCTTTTTGTCAGGTATGAAGTCACGCTCCTTTATGACACGGTCAAGCGTATCACGGTCGATCGGCATTCTGGTCCTCAGAGTCTTAGCATTAAGCTCATCCTGGTTTATCATATAGTTGACTGCATCACTGAAAGTCTTTTTCTTATCATCGATCATCGCCATGAGCAGGGCATTCTGCATGTCCTCATGACGTTTTGCCTTTGCTTCGGCATATTCGTCAGGCTCCTCAGATTCAGGCTCCTCAGCAGGCGCAGGTTCTTCTTCCGGCTCAACTGTTTCCTCGGATTCTTCTTCTACTTCTTCTTTAGGTTTGGCCGCATCTTCTGACTCGGGCTCTTCTTCTATTTCTTCTTCAGGCTCGGCAGTATTCTCTGACTCGGACTCTGCCTGCTCATCAGAGGATTCTTCTACTTCAGGGGTCTCTACAGATTCCTCAGTTGATTCCTCGTCTTCAGGCTCCTCAGTTGATGCCTCAACCACAGGTTCTTCAGTAGATTCCTCATCATCGGATTCCTCGGTTGACTCTTCAGATTCTTGCTCTTCGACGGGTTCTTCAGCAGGCTCGAGTGGTTCGAAATCATCTACAAAGGGGTTGCGAAGGATATCATCGAAAGTGATCTGGTTGTCGAGAACAGGATTATCGTTTACATATTTTTCTGGTTCTGGTTCAGCGGCCTGTTCTTCTTCAATGGGCTCAGGCTCAGCAGCCGGCTCTTCCTCAGCGGGCTCAGGCTTAGCGACTTGCTCCTCCTCAGGCTCCTCGTCTTCCAGAGGTTCAGATTCAGATTCCTCTGATTCTGATGATTCTACCTCTTCATCAATCGTTTCTACTTCTGGTTCTTCAACTTGTATCTCTTTGTCTGGTTCAGATTCTGGCTTCTC